>CBHTTS010000014.1:0-36527 GCA_966095775.1 uncultured Variovorax sp.
CTGGGCATCATCATCCCGCCCAGCGTGATCATGGTGATCTATGGCATCGCCACCGAGACGCACATCGGCAAGCTGTTCGCGGCCGGGCTCATCCCGGGCGTGCTGGGCATCGTCGGCTACTTCCTGGCGATCCGCTGGAGCGTCTGGCGCGACCCCGCCTCGGCGCCGCTGGCCGATCCCGTCTCCCATGCGGAACGCCGGGACGCCTATCGGCGGGTGTGGCCGGTGATGGTGCGGCGCGCGCCCGGCAGCGGCGCGGTGCGCCGCGCGCGCGCCAGCGCGTCGAGCTCGGCGCGGCCCTGCGGCAGCATGTCGGCCGCGCCCGAGCGGTCGAAGCGGAACAGCGCATCGGCGCTGAGGTTGACGCGGCGCACCGTCGCGGCGGGCGGCGGCGCGGGCACCGGCGCAGGCGCGGGCGTCACCACCGGCGCGGGCGCGCAGCTCTGGGCCTGGCACCAGTGGTAGCGCTCGTCGTGCAGGCTCGCGCAGCCGGCGAGCGTGAGGCCCGCGAGGGCGGCGGCGCAGAGCGCGCGCAGGGAAGATGTGTCGTGCATCGGCATGGCTTGGGTCCTTGGTGTTCCTGTGATCGATGGGGTCGCGCCGCTCACCACGCCACCCGCACGCCGAGCTGGCCCGAGACGCCTTCGCGCTGGCTGCCGCTGAGCGAGCGCTGGTACTGCAGGCCGCCGTAGAGGTAGGCGGCCTTGCCCAGCGGGAACTGGGCGCCCACGCCGAGCTCGGCCCAGGTCTGCTTGCCCCATTCCTCGCCGACCGTGGTGCCGCCGATGGTCACGCCCTTGGGGTCCTTGAACTCGTGCAGGATGTTGGCCGTGACGTAGAAGGTGTTGGTGCGCACGAGCTTGTCGGCGCGCTCGGCCTTGTCGTTCCACGCCAGGCGCGCGCCGATGCGCCCGCGCAGGCTCTGGCTCGTGAAGCCGTCGATCGTGGACACGCTGTCGGCGAAGCCGCGGTAGCGCGTGAGCTGGTAGCTCAGCTGCGCCTGCGGCTCGATCAGCCACTGGCTCTCGCCGATCTGCCAGGGCCGGCCCACCTCGACGCTGAGTCCGAAGCCGCTGCCCTTCTGCCGCGCCTCGCCGCCGAAGCGGTCGACGTACTTGTTGCGCACCGAGTGGAGCTGCCCGACCAGGTCGAGGTAGCTGCCGTTGTCGGCGTAGCGCGTGTGGTAGGCGCCCAGCGTCAGCATCTCGCCCTTCATGCGGCCGGTGTCGTAGCCCATGCCGGCCGCGCCGCGGCGGCGGTCGTTGAAGTCCACCTGGTTGCGGCCGTAGCCGAGGCTCACGCCGGTGTGGCTGCGCGAGCGGTCGGCGGGATCGGCGCCGTAGCGCACGGCGAGGTCCTTGCCGATCTGGAAGTACTGCATCTCCTGCTCGAAGCCGAACTGGCGCTTGCCGTCGACGTCGAGGCGCTCGGCATGCAGGCGCATCCAGAGCTGGTCGCCGGGCGCCTTGGCATCGCAGCCGCAGTGATCCCACTTGAGCGTCTGCTGCTCGCCCACGCGCTTGTGCAGGCTGCCGAGCAGGCCCAGGCCGAGTTCGGCCGTGGCCGCCTGGCCCAGCACGTAGCCCGGCACCGCGGGACGGAACACCTCGGGCGCGGGCAGCGGCGCCGGCGGCGCCGGCGCGGGGGCCGCTCCCGGCACCGGCATCGGCACCGGCGCGGGGGTGTTGTAGACGCTGCTCAGGTAGAAGCTGTTGGCGTCGCCGTCGATGCGGCCGCCGCGGTGCAGGCCGTATTCGTAGGCGCCGGCCTGCACCGGCGCAGCGAGCACGAAGTTGCCCTCCGCGGAGGTGCCCGTGACCTGCACCACCTGGATGCCGTTGAGGGTCGCGGCACCCAGGCCGCCGGCATTGGCCACCAGCACGCGCGTGACGCCGCTGGTGTTGCCGTTGACCACCAGCTTGTCGGTGGCGCTCGCGTCGCCGCCGAGCGCGGTGTTGATGCGCACGATGCCGTTCGCGCCCGCGTAGTTGCCGTAGAGGCTCAGCACGTTGCCGGGCAGGCCGGCGGGGCTGCGCAGGTCGAGCAGGCCGGCGTTGTGCAGGTCGCCGGTGATCGTGAAGGCCTGCTGGCCCATCGACACGCTGCTGCCGGGCTGGATGAAAAGGCCCAGCGGCGCGCCGGCGCCGTCGCTGCCCGCGCCCACGGTGAGCGGCGCGCCGGCCAGCGTGAGGCGGGTGTTGTCGAGCGTGATCGACTCCCAGTTGCGCAGCGTGTCGCCGCCCGCGGTGACGGTCGCGCCCTGCAGCGTGAGCCGGTCGACGAAGCCGTCGCCGGCCGAGGCATCGTCGCCGCCGTCGAGCAGCTGGCTGCCGTTGTAGCCCGGCGCGGTCACCAGCGCGGTGTCGGAACCGTCGCCGCCGAGGAAGCCGCCCGAGAGGCTGCCGCCCGACCAGGTGAAGCGGTCGTCGCCGCTGCCCGCATCCACCTGGCCCGCGACCGAGCCGCCGACCAGCTGGATCGCGTCGTTGCCGCCGCGGGTGAGGATGTGGCCGGTCAGCGCGCCCGCGGTCGTGAGCGCGACCGCGCCGTCTTCGTCGATGACCGCGATGCCCGAGCGCGAGCCGTCGAGCGTGGCGCCGGCCGCGATGTCGATCGTGCCGCCCGCCGCGCCCGCGGTGTGCACCGCCGCCGCATTGCTGCCCGAGCCGCCGGTCACCGAGCCCGCGGCCGACACGGCGTAGCGGCCCGTGCCCGCGGCGCTCGCGCGAATACCGTTGCTGTTGGCGCCGGTCGCCGAGGCGGTGAGGCCTGCGGCCTGCACGACCGTCGCGGTGCCGGCGCCCGAGGTCACGGCGGCCAGCGCTGCCGCATTGCTGCCAGTCGAGCTCACGCTGCCGCCGGCCTGCTCGGCCCAGGCATTGCCGCTGCCGCTCGCGACCGCGCCGACCGCGCCGCCCTGGCCGCTGGTGGCGATCGTGCCCCCGCTCTGCGTGGCGCGCGCATCGCCGCTGCCCAGGGTCTGGGCCACGATGCCGGCGTTGACGAAGGTGGTGGACTCGGCCTTGATCGTGCCGCCGGTCTGCGTGGCCGTCGCGCTGCCGTTGCCGCGCGCGAGCGCATAGACCGCATGCGAGCCGTTGGTGGTGATGGTGCCGCCGTTCTGCGTCGCGACCGCGGCGCCGGTGCTGTAGGTCTCCGAGAACAGCGCCACGCCGCTGCCGCCCGTGCCCGTGGTGGAGATCGCGCCGCCGTTCTGGATCGCGGTCGCGGTGCCGCCGCCGTCGGTGCGCACCGCGATGCCGAAGGCGTTCTCGCCGACCGCGGTGACGGAGCCGCCGTTCTGCACCACGAGCGCGTTGCCGCCCTGCTGCTGGTAGGCCTGCGCGCCGATGGTCGGACCGCCGCCGGTGCCTGCCATCGTCGTGATCTGCACGTCGCCGTTGAGGTGCACCTCGCGCGTGCCGACGCCGGCTCCGCCGCGGCTGGCGACCGCGATCAGCGGGGTGGCGGGCTTCACCGTCAGGCTGCCCGTGCCCGCGTCGACCACGACCTTCGCGTCCTGGCTCGAATAGAAGATGCCGTTCGCATAGGGCGCGGCATCGGTCGCGGGCGTGCCGTCGCCGTTGCAGGTGACGGTGCCGCCCGCCGCGGCGGCGCCGCATTCGTTCACCGCCCAGGCGGGCGTCGCCGCGACCGCGGCCAGCAGCGCGGTACCGAGCGCGAGGCCGGAGGCCTTCTTGCCGCGCGCCGCGCAGAGCTCGCTCGCCGCGACCCATGTACCCAATGCTTCGTTGTAGACACTGCGAAAGTAGGTGTTCATATCGTCCGGCGGTCGGGCCGCCTTGCCCCGAAAAAGATGAGGCCGCGATCGTGAACTCGCATGCCGCCCTGCGGTGGGCGTGTTTGGGCCGCTTTGTCTGCTAGCCGACATTCGGCATCGCATGCGCGCACGAAATGTGAACTAGTGCGCTTCGTTGGTTAACCACTGTTAGTTTTTGACAGCAGCATCACGCGACCTTCGAGACAAACTTCACAAAAAAATCCGAAATAAGCGTGCATCTGTCGGAGCGACGACACAGACCTGTACAAGCCGTTGTTAACGAGTGCAGCACGCCTGTTCAATCGGCCGCACCCGGGGCGCGATCACGCGCCGAACGGATTTCCTGCGAACCATGGCTGCCGACGAAGAACCACGCCTCCTCACCCCTTCCCTCCACGCCCCCGGCCTGCGCATCGCGCTGTACGACGCAGAGCCGGCCGACCGCGAGGCGCTCGAGCGCCTGCTGCTGGCCGACGGCCATGCGGTGCGCGCATGCGGCACGGCCGCGGACTGCACCGCGCTGCTGCGCGGCGAGACCTTCGACCTGCTCGTCGCGGGCTGGGCGGCGCACGGCACGGACGGCCTCGACCTCGTGCGGCAGGTCCGTGCCGGCGAGGGCCTGCCGGCCGCGATCCCGGTCCTGATGCTGAGCGCGCGCACGAGCGAGTTCGACGCGGTCGCGGGGCTCGACAGCGGCGCCGACGACTACGTCTTCAAGCCCTGGCGTCCCTTCGAGCTGATCGCGCGCATCCGGGCGCTCACGCGCACCCATGCGGCCGCGGGCGCGCCGACCGTGATGCTGCACGGCTTCGTCTTCGACGCGGTCACGCAGGCGGTCGAGGGCCACGGCATCTCGGCCCAGCTCACGGCGCGCGAATTCGCGGTCGCGCTGGTGCTGTTCCGCCGCTTCGGCGAGGTCGTGACGCGCGAGCAGCTGCTCGGCGCGAGCCCCGCCTGCGGCCCGGGCTCGCGCACCATCGACCAGCACGTGGTCCGCGTGCGCAACAAGCTGCTGAAGCCGAGCCGCGCCTTCACGCTGCAGGCGGTCTACGGCGTCGGCTACGTGCTGCGCCGGCTCGGCGGAGCGCCGTGAGGGCGCGCGGCGGACCGGCCCGCGGCAGCGCCCCGCTCGCGAGCGCGATGCCGGGCACCACCAGCGCGAGGGCGAGCAGCGCCGCGCCGGTGACCGGCTCCCGCATCCACGCCGCCGCGCCGAAGGTCGTGAGCAACGGCACCAGCGCCGCGGAGAGCGAGGCGCGCGCCGCGCCCAGCCGCGCCACGGCGGCGAGATAGACCACGAGCCCCAGCAGCCCCGCGACCAGGCCCTGCGCCACCGCCTGCAGCGCGAGCGCGCTCCACGGCGCGCCGAACAGCCGCGGCGCGCCCGCCGCCGCCCACAGCGGCAGCAGCAGCACGGCCGACCAGCCGTTCACGAGCGCCGCGCCCTGCCAGGGCGTGAGCCCGCAGCGCGCGAACGCGAGCGAGTGCACGGCCCAGAGCGCCGCGGCCGCGAGGAACAGCAGGTCGCCGCGCCAGGCCTGCGCACCGCCGCGAAAGCCGTGCGCGCCGAACAGCGCGATGCCGAGTGCGATCAGCGCGAGGCCGAGCAGGCGCGCGCCACCGAGGCGCTGGCCGTGAGGGCGCCGCGCGCCGTGGGCCGTGAACAGCGGCAGGCTGCCGGCCATGAAGAGGCCCATGTGGCTCGCCGGCGCCCATCGCGCGCCCGCCAGCACGAGCAGCCCGAACGGCAGGCCGCCGCCCGCGACGAGCAGCAGCTGCGTGGCGCGCGGGACCGCGGGCCCGTCGCGCTGCTGCGCGCGCCAGAGCGGCGCGAGCAGCAGCGCGGGAATGCCGTAGCGCAGCACGGCCAGGTCGAGCGGCCCGAGCGTGGAGGCCGTGAGGCCGTGGCGCGAGGCGAGCTGCCAGCCGCTCGCCACCAGCGCCGCGGCCAGCGCGGCGAGCAGGCCCGCAAGGACGGGGCGATCGATCGTCATCGCCGCCAGTCTCGCGACGCCGCCGCGCGGCGGCTATCAAATTCGTGCGCTGCCGAGCCTGCGGCGGGCCTCGCCGAGCGTCGCGCCCACCTCGCGCCGGAACACCGCGCCGAGGTGGCTCTGGCTGCAGTAGCCGAGGTCGTGCGCGAGTCCCGCGAGGTCGCGCTCGCCCGCGGCGAGCCGCTCCATCGCCGCCACCATCCGCAGCTGGCGGCCGTACTGCTGCAGGCTCAGGCCGGTCTGCGCGCGAAAGCTGCGCGCCAGGTGGAACGGCGAGCACGAGACCGCATCGGCCAGGTCGCGCAGCGAGGCCCGCGAGGGCGCGTCCGCGCCCTGCGCGAGCAGCCGGCGCGCCCGCGCCGCCGCACCGCGCGCCGGCGCCTGGCGCCGCGAAGGACGCAGCTCGGCCAGCAGCGACGCGAGCATGGCCGCGCCCTCCTCGCCCGCGCCCCATGCGCGCCGGGCCAGCTGCACGCGGTACAGCACGCTCGGCGGCAGCAGGAAGAACGCCGGCTCGCGCGCCGCGCCCGCGGCCTGCGCCGCGCGTTCGCCGGTCACGACCATGCTGTGGCGCTCGCTGCGCGTGCCGCAGCGCAGCCTGTAGGCGACCGCTTCGCCGAAGCGGATCGCCGTCAGCCCGTCGGCGATCCAGCCGCTGTCGCCGCACCCCACCTCGAGCAGCGTGCTGCCGCTCGGGAAGACGATGCGCGCCGATGCGATCGTCTGCGGCTCGCCCCATTGCGGCAGCCGCGCATGGTGCGAGCGCACCTGCGCCACCTCGAACGCCGGTTCGCGGTGGAGCACGGTGCGCTGCTGCGGCATGGCCCTGCTACTTCGTGAGGGCCACGTACTGCGGGCTGTTGCCGGCGGCGAACACCGTCGGCGTCGACAGCGCCCCGGTCGCGCGGTCGATGGCGTAGAGCGAGAGCGCATCGGCGGCCTGGTCGGCCGTGTAGGCGAAGCGGCCCGTGCGGTCGATCGAGATCGCCGTCGGCGCGAGGCCGCCCGCGGGGAAAGAGCCGGCGGGCGACGGCACGCCGGTGCGCAGGTCGATCGCGAAGACGTTGATCGACTGGGCGTTGGTGTTCGCCACGTAGACGAAGCGCCCGGTCGGGTCGATCGCGAGGCCGCGCCCTGCGTCGATCGTGTTGACCGAGGCGACTTGCGTGAGCTGGCCCGACTGCGGGTCGATCGCATAGGCGAACAGCTTCGAGATGCCAGCGCCCGTCGCGGCCACGTAGGCGAAGCGGCCCGAGGCTTCGATCGCGACGTTGACGGCCTGATGCCCCGGCGGCAGCGCCGCCTGCTGGACCCGCGGGCCGAGCGCGCCCGACAGCGGGTCGACCGCCAGCACGTCGACGGTGCCGCCAGCGCGCGCGACATAGGCGAAGCGCCCGGCCTCGTCGAGCGCCATCCAGCGGTCGCCATTGCCGCTGAACGGGAAATCGCCGAGCGCGGTGAGTTGGCCCGTGGCCGCATCGATCGCGTGCTGGCGGATGCCGCTCTGGCCGAGCACGTAGGCATAGCGGCCCTTCGCGTCGATCGCGACGAACCGCGGGAAGACGCTGGTGGCAGCCTGCCCGATCGCGACCAGCGCGCCCGTGGTCTGGTCGATGCTGAACATCGAGACCGTGTTGCTGTTCAGGTCGGCGGTGTAGGCGAAGCGCCCCGACGGGTCCACGGCCATGTGCTCGGGCGTGCTGCCGGTGGGCGCGAAAACGCCCGCCGAGAGCTGGCCCACGGCACCGACCTGGTAGGCCGTGGCGTTGTTCGAGCTCTCGTTCGGCGCGAAGGCGAAGCGCGTGGCGCCGGGCTCGGTGCAGCGCACCTCGACGGGCGCCAGCGCGGCCGCGCGCACGGTGCCGAAAGGCGCGTACACCACGCAGACCTGCAGTGCCGTCGGCTGCGTCTTGACGGTCACGCCGTAGTCCGCGCCCACCGCCACCGGCGTCGCGAAGTCGAAGCTGCCGTCGGCGTTCACGGCGAGGTCGTCGCCCGCGTTGTTCTGCAGCACCAGGTCGGGACTCGCGAGGCCCGTGACCTTCACGCGCACGCGCTGGGCATCGGTGGCGCAGACCACCGCGATGTCGCCCACGTCGGCCTCGCCCACCGTGCCCGCGCCGCGGTTGACGGTGCAGGTCTGCCAGGGGTTGGCGGGCTGCTGCTTCACCGTGACCGCATAGGCCGTGCCCTGCGTGCGCCGGTCGGCGAAGACGAAGGGCCCGTCGGCCGCGATCGCGAGGTCGGCCGAGCCGGCCTGCTGCAGCACCAGCCCGCTGCCCGCGAGGCCGCTGACGCTGCCGCCCACCGTGTAGGTGGCCGGCTCGGGCCCGGGCGGCGTGGGGGGCGGGGGCGTGCCGCCGCCGTCGGCGGGCGGCGGGGGAAAGAACACGAAGCCACCCCCGCCGCCGCCTCCGCCGCCGCACGAAGCCACCGCGATCGGCAGAAGCAGCAACAGCGCGGCGCGGCGAAGGCCGGCGAACGCATGGCGGACGCGGGGTGAGAAGGTCGCGGGCATCGGTTAACTTTTGGAAACAATCGAAGCCCGCGATGGTAGCGGCCCGCGCGGCGCCGGGCCAGTCCCTGTTTCTCTCGCTCGGCGAGCGCGCTCAGCCGTCGACCTTCGAGGCCTGGAAATAGGGCTGCGTCGATTCCATGAACGCGTGGTGCAGGCGCGCGAGCTCGATCGCGAGCGCCTGCGCGCGCGAACGCGCGCCGGCCGCGCCGTCCCGCATCGCGCGCACCTCGGCCTCGAAGCGCACGGTGGCGTCCTTCCAGGCGTCGTAGCGCTGGCGGAACTCGTCCCAGTCGAGCGCGTCGTCGGCATGCCGGCCCTCGCGCGGCGTCTCGCCGCCCGCGGCCTGCAGTTCGAAGGGGCTGGCCTCGACGTTGGGTCCTTCGGTGAAGGTGTCGGCGGCGCGCCGGAGGTCTTCGGGCGACGGCGCCGGGTGGCCGTGCGGGGTGTCGGTGGGATGGGGCATGGCGGCAACTCCTCGTGCAATGCGTCTCCACGCCACGCTGACCGGCCGCATGGCGGCGCCGTGTCGGACGGGTTCCGCTCGCGAAGTCGGCGCGGCCCGGCCGATCAGGCCTGCTGCCGCAGCCACGCGACCACGCGCGCGTGGTACATCGCCTTCGCGCCGTCGGCGCCGAGCGCATGGTCGGCGCCGGGCAGCACGAAGAAGGCCAGCGAGCGCGCGCGGCCGAAGGCGGCGCGATAGCTCTCGATCACGGCCGGCGGGATCACCTCGTCGCACTCGGAGGCGACGAGCAGCACCGCGCCCTCGAAGGCCGCGCAACAGCCCAGCGCGCGGTTCTCCGAAGGCGCATGCACGCGCGAACGGAAAGCGCGCAGCGCGGCCTCGTCGAGCTCGACCTTGGGTGCGTTCCAGTCGTGGTCGGGATAGAGCGCCGGCGAACGCAGCACCAGCAGGTCGACCGGGCGCTCGGCGGTCAGCAGCGTCGCCATATAGCCGCCGTAGCTGAAGCCGAGCACCGCGACGCGGCGCGGCGGACGCGCCATGCCCTGCAGCAGCGCGTCGTGGTCCTCCACCACCTGCGCGAGGCTGTCGCGCGGCACCACGCCCGCCTGCTCCTCGTCGCGCCAGCTCGCATCGGGCAGGCGCGCGCGGCGGCAGGCCCAGCCGAGGCCGGAGAGCTCGGCCGCGAGCCGGTCGTATTGCGCGCGGCCGTGGTCGTCCCAGCCCGGGCAGACGAGCAGCGCGTTCTCGGCGGTGACGGTGGGATGCATGATGGTCTTCGAAGCCCGCAGCTTTGCGGCCGCGGCGCGGGCGCCTCGTAGGCGCGGCGCTTCTCGGCGCGTGGGAAAGCGCGCGGGGCCTAGCGCAGCCCCACCTGCCGGTCCGCCATGTTGACGAGCTGCACCAGCGCCGGCCCGATGGTCTTCAGCAAGTCCGACGACTTCGCGCGGTAGCCCGGCACCGCGCAGTTGAACAGCAGCCGCCGCGGCCCGTAGCGGATGTTCGAGGCCACGCCGACCGCGAGCACGCCGAGGCCGGCATCGCCCATGTTGATCGCGAAGCCGCGCTTGCCGTGGTTCGCGAGGCTGGCCTTGAGGCCCTCGCTGCTGCGCGCGTACTCGTCGGCGCGCTCGCGCTTCGCGCGCGCGAGGAAGCGGTTGCGCTCGGCCGCCCCGAGCTGCGCCAGCCAGGCGCGGCCCATCGCGGTCTCGACGATGCCGCGCACCGCGCCCACGCCGGGCCGCTTGAGCGTGCCGTGCTCGTGCGCGCAGGTCTCGACGTAGACCACGTCGAGGTCCATGGTCACGCCCACCGAGACCGCGCCCTCGAAGCGGTCCGCCATCGACTGCAGCGCCGGCCGCAACTGCGGCAGCAGCGGCGTGTTGATGACATAGGGATAGCCGAGCGCCACCGCGGCCGGGCCGATGAAGTAGCGGTCCAGCCGCTCGTCGTGGTCGAGGAAGCCCAGCGCCTGCAGGCTGCGGCAGAGGCGGCTCACGGTGGGCCGCGGAATGCCCAGGCGCTCGGCGAACTCGCTGTTCGCATGGGCGCGCGGGTCCTTCACGAAGCTCTGCAGGATCATCAGGCCCTTGGCGAGCGTGCCCGAGAAGTCGGGGTCGGACGCGCGCACGCGGCGCAGGTCCTGCTGGTCCTTGAGCTGGTGGATGGGGCGGGACGCGCGCATGCGGCGATTCTGCACGGCCGCGTGCGGGATCGCATCACGATTCCAATATTCGAAACAGCTGTCCATCGCCAGCGGGCCCGCGGCCTACAGTCCGCCGCATGATCCGCGACACCCCCCGCCTCGAGGCCATGCTCGACGACATCCGCGCCTTCGTGCGCACCACCTGGCATCCGCTCGAGGACCAGGTGGACCGCACGGGCGAGATTCCGCCCGCCGTGGTCGACCTGCTGCGCCGCAAGGGCTACTTCGGCTGGAGCATTCCCGAGGCGCACGGCGGCCTCGGCCTCAGCACCGAGGAACTGGTGCTCTGCGCGATGGAGCTCTCGCAGGCCTCGGTGGCGCTGCGCGCCCGCGTGGGCACCAACACCGGCATCGGCTCCGAGGCGCTGGTGGCCGACGGCACGCCGTGGCAGAAGGAACGCTGGCTGCCGCGCATGGCGCGCGGCGAGCTGACCGGCTGCCTCGCGCTCACCGAGCCCGAGGCCGGCTCCGACGCCACGGCCATCCGCACCACCGCGCGCCGCGAGGGCGACCACTACGTGCTCGACGGCACCAAGCGCTTCATCACCAACGCGCCGCTCGCGGACGTGTTCACCGTCGTCGCGCGCACCGGCGACGGCACGCGCGGCCATGCCGGGCTCACCGCCTTCCTGGTCGAGCGCGGCCCGGGCCTGCGCACCGGCGCGCCCTACCGCAAGATGGGGCAGGCCGGCTCGCCAGTGTCCGACGTGCACTTCGAGGGCTGCCGCGTGCCCGCGAGCCACGTCATCGGCGAGCAGGAAGGCGCGGGCTTCAAGACCGTGATGAAGGTGCTCAACAAGCAGCGCCTGCACCTGGCCGCGCTGTGCACCGGCCCGGCGGTCCGGATGCTGGAGCTCGCGATCGCGCACGCCGCGCAGCGCGAGCAGTTCGGCCAGCCGGTGGCGAACTTCCAGCTCGTGCAGGCGCTGATCGCCGACTGCCGCACCGAGATCTTCGCGGCGCGCGCGATGATCCTCGAGGCCGCGCGGGCGCGCGACCGCGGCGAGGACGTGGGGCTCGCGGCCTCGATGTGCAAGTACTTCGCCTCCGAGATGTGCGGCCGCGTGGCCGACCGCTGCGTGCAGATCTTCGGCGGCGCGGGCTACATCGCCGACTTCAGCCCGATCGAACGCTACTACCGCGACGTGCGGCTGTTCCGCCTCTACGAGGGCACGAGCCAGATCCACCAGCTCAACATCGCCAAGCTCACGCTGCGCGAGCACGAGCACGCGCAAGGCGAACGGCCGTGAACCTGCTCGATGTGGAGCGCGACGGAACGCTGGCGCAGCTGCGCCAGCGCGTGCGCGACTTCGTCGACGCCGAGGCGATCCCGCGCGAGCACCGCGGCCACGTGCACGACCCGGCGGCGATCGACGCGGCGCTCGCGCAGCTGCGTCCGATCGCGCGCGCCCGCGGCCTCTACCTGCCGCAGCTGCCGCCCGCGCACGGCGGCCTCGGCCTCGGCTGGGTCGCGCGCAGCGTGGTGCTCGAAGAGGCGGGGCGCAGCTACCTCGGGCCGGGTGCGCTCCACTGCGCCGCGCCCGACCAGCCGAACATGATCAGCCTGCTGCGCCAGGGCACGCCGGCCCAGCAGCGGGCCTACCTCGCGCCGCTCGCGGCCGGCGAGGTGCGCTCCTGCTTCGCGATGACCGAGCCGGCGCCCGGCGCGGGCTCCGACCCCGCGATGCTGCGCACGCGCGCGGTGCGCCGCGCGGGCGGCTGGGTGATCGACGGCCACAAGTGGTTCATCACCGGCGCGGTCGGTGCGCGCTTCGCGATCGTGCTCGCGCAGACCGACGAAGGGCCGACGCAGTTCATCGTCGGCTGCGACAACCCCGGCTTCCGCCTGCGGCGCGCCATCGCCTCGCTCGATCCGCATGCGATCGGCGGCCACGGCGAGATCGAGCTCGTGCACTGCGAAGTGCCGGCCGACGCGGTGCTCGGCGAGATCGGCCAGGGGCTCGCCCATGCGCAGCAGCGGCTCGAGCCCGCGCGGCTGTCGCACTGCATGCGCCTGCTCGGCCGCGCGCGCCGCGCGCTCGAACTCGCCGAGGCCTACGTGAACGGGCGCCGGTCCTTCGGCCAGCGCCTCGCCGAGCTGCAGCAGGTGCAGGCGATGGTGGCCGACTGCCGCATCGACCTGCATGCGAGCCGGCTCATGACGCTCGACTGCGCCGCGCGCATGGACGCGGGCGTGCCGGTGAAGACCGAATCGGCGATGGCGAAGGTGTTCGTCTCGGAAGCGCTCTACCGCGTCGCCGACCGCGCGGCCCAGCTCATGGGCGCGCTCGGCATGTCGGAGGACGAACCGGTCGCGCTGATCCTGCGCGAGCTGCGCCCCTTCCGCATCTACGACGGCGCGTCCGAACTGCACCGCGCCACGCTCGGCCGCCGCTTTCTTCTTTCCTCGAACCACAGCAGAGACAACGCCCGATGACCTCCCGCCCCGCCCTCCTCCGCCTGGCCGCGCTGCTCGCGGCCGCCGCCTTCTCGGCCGGCGCCGCGCGCGCCGCCTATCCCGAGCAGCCGATCAAGCTGATCGTGCCCTTCCCGGCCGCCGGCAGCACCGACCTGGTGGCGCGCGCGCTCGCGGCCGACCTCGGCACCGCGCTCGGCCAGCAGATCGTGGTCGAGAACAAGCCGGGCGCCGGCAGCCTGATCGGCTCCGAGCTCGTCGCCAAGGCCGCGCCCGACGGCTACACGCTGCTGATGGCCGGCCTCACGAACGTGTTCCTGCCCTACGTGCACAAGGACCTCAAGTGGGATCCGATCGGCGACTTCGTCGGCGTCGGCCTGGTGGCGGACCTGCCGAACGTGATCGCGGTCAACGCCAGGACGCCCTACCGCACGCTCGCCGAGCTGCTGGCGGCGGGCAAGGCGAAGCCGGGCGCGCTGTCCTTCGGCTCGGCCGGGGTGGCGACGCCTTCGCACCTGGTCTGCGAAATGGTCAACCACCAGGGCGGCATCCGCATGCAGCACGTGCCGTACAAGGGCAACGCGCCCGCGGTCAACGACCTGATGGCCGGCCACATCCCTGTGATGTGCAACAACCTCGGCGGCACCCTGCCCTACATGCAGGGCGGGCAGATCCGCATCCTCGCGCAGACCGGCAAGACGCGCTCCGCGGCCGCGCCCGAGGTGCCGACCTTCGCCGAGCTCGGCCTGCCGGGCCTCGACGCGGGGCTCTGGATGGGCCTGGCCGCGCCCAAGGGCACGCCGAAGAAGGTCGTCGAGACGCTCAACCAGGCGCTCGCGAAGGTGCTCGCCACGCCCGGGATGAAGGAGAAGTTCGCGAAGCTCGGCGCCACGCCGCTCGACCCCGGCCCCGGCGCCTGGACCGAGCGCATCGGGGCCGAGCGCCGCGCCTGGGACCCGGTGCTCCGGACCGTCGACCTGAGGGCGCAGTGATGCAGCAGACCGAGCAGGGCCTGCCGCTCGCGGGCGTCCGCATCCTCGACATGGCGACCGTGCTCGCGGCGCCGTTCTCGGCCACGCTGTGCGGCGACATGGGCGCCGAGGTCGTCAAGCTCGAACTGCCGCAGGGCAACGACGCGCTGCGCGGCCTCGCACCGGTGCACGAGGGGCATGCGCTGTTCTGGAAGACCGCCAACCGCGGCAAGCGCGGCATCTCGCTCGACGTGCGCAAGCCCGAGGGGCGCGCGCTGTTCCTGCGCCTGGTCGAAGTCTTCGACGTGCTGGTCGAGAACTTCCGCACCGGCACCCTCGACGCCTGGGGACTCGACCTCGCGACGCTGCATGCGCGCAACCCGCGGCTGATCGTGCTGCGCCTCACGGGCTTCGGCCAGACCGGGCCCGATGCGCGCAAGCCGGGCTTCGCGCGCATCTTCGAGGCCATGAGCGGCTTCACGCACCTGAGCGGCGAGCCCGGCGGTCCGCCGCAGCACATGAACTATCCGCTCGGCGACGCCATCGCGGGCCTGTTCGGCGCCTTCGCGATCGCGACCGCGCTGGCCGAGCGCAACGCGCAGCCGCGCGAGGCGCAGCGCGGCGCCGAGATCGACCTCTCGGCCACCGAGGCGCTGCTGCGCCTGCTCGATCCGCTCGCGGCCGAACACCGCTTCTCGGGCGCCGTGCGCGGGCGCACCGGTTCGCGCGCGAGCTACACCGCGCCCTCGAACGTCTACCGCAGCGCCGACGGCGCCTGGATCACGCTCGTGGGCTCGTCCGACCCGATCTTCGTGCGCCTCTGCGCCGCGATGGAGCAGCCCGGCCTCGCGGACGATCCCCGCTTCTCGTCGAACGTGGCGCGCACGTGCCACCACGTGGCGATCGACGACATCGTCGCCGCCTGGGCCGCGCGCCATCCCTTCGGCGGGCTCGCCGCGCGGCTCGCGCAGCACGAGGTGCCGTTCAGCAAGGTGTATTCGATCGCCGACGTGCTGGACGATCCGCACTTCCGCGCCCGCGGAAGCTTCATCGAGCTGCAGGACCCGCAGCTCGGCCCGATCCCCGCGCCCGCGGCCGTGCCGCGCTTCGTGGGGCGCGCGGCGGGCGCGGCGCCTTCGGTGGGGCCGCGCACGGGGCAGGACAACGCGGCGGTGTACGGGGCGCTGGGCCTGGGGGCCGAGGAGATCGCGCGACTGCGCGAGAGCGGCGTGGTCTGACGCACGGGGAGCGCCCGGCAGCTATCTCCTCTTGTCCGCACCACCTTGGCTGAGCATCACGAAGGCTTCGCCACCGTTGCGGTCATGATGGAAGATGAACGGCCGACCGCCGACCACCGCCGCGACCGGGAACACGCCCGGGGGACGCCCGCCGGCGAAGCGCGCGATGCTCTCGCCGAACTGCCGGGAGAGTGTGTGGTCGCTCGAACCGGGGGTGGTCGTCACGCACTCGACGCCGGGCTTGATCTGCACGCCCAAGGTCTTGTCCGCGGTCATGCCCATGCGGGCGAACCCATAATCGTCCAGCCGATCGATGCCGAAGGACCTGGCCGCCTCGGCGGCGCCGGCGAAGTCCGGTGCGGTCTTGAGGCAGATCGCCTCGAATGCGCGCAGCCCTGGAAAGGCGGCGTCCGCAACCCCGGTGGATTGGCCGGGCAGCGAGCGCGAAGCACAGCCCGCCAGCGCCAGCGCGCCTGCGAGCGCCAGGATCCGGAGAAGGCAACGAGATCTCATGGCTGGCACATCGCCTCCTTTCTTCATGACGATGCCTCCGGCCGGGTCGCCGGGCGGGCATCGCCGGCGGGCGCACGCCTGATGCGCGGCCCGAGGTTGCCCAGCACGTCCGCCGTGACGAAGGTCTTGGCGTCGATGTCACTCAAGTCGGGGCGCAACTCGATCAGCAGCGAACGATCGGGGAACACGGGTGCCGCATAGCCCGGCGTGTAGATGAGGATGGGAGCCGCCGACGATGGCGGCGAAACACAGGCCGCCATCGCAGCAGCCACCGCCAATGCGGCCCCTAGCCTGATCATGTCATCCTCCCTGTGGCGACGGGTGGCTCGCCCTGAACGGACCGCCACCTCGACGGATCGCGTCAGTGCGGCTCAGCCGCCGCGCGTCGGCGCGCGCTGCAATCCTCAGGGAATTATTGAGGCCGTCGCCACTGCTCGGCGAGGCAATTGTTCACGCAAGTGCGCCCATCGTCTCGGCGACGCCCACGTTCCGAGCGCCGATGCTCAGTATTCCTCGAACATCCGCTGAAGCTCCTTCGGATCGCTGGTCTTCGTCAGGCCCAGCATCAGCAGGATGCGCGCCTTCTGCGGCGTGTGCATCATCGCGCTCACGAAACCGGCGTCGGTGAACTGGCCGACCGGCGTCACGATGCCGCTCGCGGTGCGCGAGCCGACCACCACGGCCGCGCCCTTCTGGCGCGCGGCCTTGAGGCTCTGCAGCGTGGCCTCGGGCATGTTCGCATGGCCCACGCCCGCATTGACGATGCCGCGCGCGCCGGCCGCGACCGCGGCGTCGACCAGCAGGCCGTCGGAGCCGAGCGTGGTGTAGTTGATGTCCACGCGCGGCAGCTTCTGCAGCCCCGACACGTCGAACTCGCTGTGCACCGTGTGCCGCTTGAGCGGCTGCGCGACGAAGAACGGCGTGCTGTTCTGCATGTAGCCGAGCTCGCCGCCGTCGAGGGTCCGGAAGGTGGCGACGTTGGTGGTGTTCGTCTTGGTGACGCCGAAGGCGCCGCCGATGACCTCGTTCATGCTCACCAGCACGCCCTTGTCGCGCGCGGCCGGGCTCGCGGCCAGCGCCACGGCGTTGACCAGGTTCAGCGGGCCGTCGGCACTCATGCCGGTGCTCGGGCGCATCGAGCCCACGAGCACGACCGGCTTGGTGCTCTTGACGACCAGGTTGAGGAAGTAGGCGGTCTCCTCGAGCGTGTCGGTGCCGTGCGTGATGACGAGGCCGTCCACGTCCTTCGACGCGAGCAGCTCGTTGGTGCGCTTCGCGAGCAGCAGCCAGTTGTCGATGCCGAGCTTGGAGCTGCCGACGTTGAAGATCTGCTCGCCGGAGATGGTCGCGAACTTCTCGATCTCGGGCACGGCCGCGACCAGCGCCTCGATGCCGACCGGCGCGAGCCCCTTGCTGAGGCCGTAGTCGGTGAGCGCGAGGCTGTTGGCGCCGCGGCTCGCGATGGTGCCGCCGGTGGCGAGGATCGCCACCCTGGGCTTGGCGACGGCCTGCGCGGCGGCGTGGCCCGCGCCCACGGCCAGGCCCAGCGCGGTCAGGAAGGTCAAGGCGAGTTTCTTGAAGTGCATGGTTCCACCGTGGAGAGAAGAAGAAGAGGAAGAGGAAGACGAAGGAATGGGAAGCCGCATCACTGCCGCTGCAGTACGCGCCCCGGCCGCAGGCCCGTCGCGCGCTCGCCGTCCCAGACGCGCTGGCCGTTGACCCACACGCCCTCGATGCCGCGACTGGCCTGCACCGGCTGCTCGAAGGTCGCGAGGTCGCTCACGCGCTGCGGGTCGAACACCACGAGGTCGGCGCGCTGGCCGGGCTGCAGCAGGCCGCGGTCGGCCAGGCCGTAGTTGCGCGCGGCCAGGCCGGTCATCTTGTGGACCGCGGCCTCGAGCGTCAGCAGGCCCTGCTCGCGCACCAGGCGCGAGAGCACGCGCGTGAAGGTGCCCCACTGGCGCGGGTGCGGATGCGGATCGAAGGGCAGCCCGTCGGAGCCGACCATGGTGCGCGGATGCGCGAGGATGCGCGCACCGTCGCGCTCGTCCATCAGGACAGAGATCGCGCCCGCGGGCGCGAGCCGCTGCAGCAGCGCCTCGTCGTCGAGCCCCCATTCGCGCTGCAGCTCGGCGAAATCGCGCCCCTGGGCCGAGGGCTCGCCCTGCGACCACGCGATCATCGTGCGGCGCGCCAGGCGCACCCGGTCGAGCCGCAACATGGTCGAGGTGGCGGGATAGGGATGGCAGTCGAGGCACACGGGCTGCAGCGCGCCCGCGCGGTCGATGCGCGCCAGCGTCTGGACCGAGCGGCCGTGGTTGCGCTCGCCCGCGAGCTTGTGGTGCGAGAAGACCACGCGCGCGTCGAGCGCGCGGCCGATGTCGAGCGCCTCCTCGATCGCTTCGTCGATGCGGTCGGCCTCGTCGCGCAGGTGGGTCGCGTAGACCATGCCCGCGCGGCCGCGCATCGGCGCGCCGATGTCGATGATCTCCTGCGTGGTCGCATGCTGCGCGGGCGGATAGAAGGTGCCGGTCGAGAGGCCGAACGCGCCGGCGTCGAGCGCCTCGGCCAGCAGCCGGCGCATGTCCGCGCATTCGTCGGCACTGGCCGGGCGCTGCAGCTCGGCCATCGTGCTCACGCGCAGGCTCGCATGGCCCACGAGCGGGATCACGTTGACCGCGGCCGGCGCGTCGCGCAGGGCCTGCATCCAGTCCGCGAAGCGCGCGTAGCGGAACAGCGCGGGCGGCCCGAGCAGGTCGAGCGGCTGCGGCAGCGCGCTGCCGGGCGGCACGGGCGCGAGGCTCACGCCGCAGTTGCCCGTGACCACCGTGGTCACGCCCTGCGAGACCTTGGGCACCATGTCGGGATGCGCGAGCAGGTAGCCGTCGTCGTGCGTGTGCGAGTCGATGAAGCCGGGCGCGACCGCGCGCCCGTCGAGCTCGATGCAGTCGGCGCCCGGCACGTCGCGCGTCGGCTCGAGCACGGCCGCGATGGTGTCGCCCTCGACCAGCAGGTTCGCGCGCCGCGGGGGCGCGCCGCTGCCGTCGACCAGGGTGCCGCCGCGCAGCAGCAGCGGCGGCGCGGCGCGGGTGGCGGCGCCCGCCATCAGTCGAGCTTCTCGATGCGGGCGCGCTCGATCAGCTCGCCCCAGCGTTTGGTCTCGCGCTCGATGGTGCGCTCGAAGTCCGCGGGCGTGCCGCCGGCCGGCACGGCGCCGAGCCTGGCCAGGCCCTCGCGCACGCTCGGCGTCGCGAGCGCCGCATTGATCGCGGCGTTGAGCTTCTCGACCACCTCGCGCGGCGTGCCGCGCGGCGCGACCACGCCGCCCCAGGCCACGGTCTCGTAGCCCTTGATGCCGGACTCGTCGAGCGTGGGCACGGTGGGCATCAGCGCGATCCGCTTCGCGCTGCTGACCGCGAGCGCGCGCACCTTGCCGGCCGCGACCAGCGGACCGACCTCGGACGAGTTGGCGAACAGGTAGTCGATGCGCCCGCCCATCAGGTCCTGCAGCGCCGCGGGACCGCCGTTGTAGGGTACGAAGAGCACGTCGATGCCCGCCATGCTGCGGAACAGCTCGCCGCCCATGTGGCCGGTGGTGCCCACGCCGGGCGCGCCGAAGGAGAGCTTGCCCGGCGCCTTGCGCGCCGCGGCCAGCAGGCCCGCCACGTCCTGGATCGGCGAGTCCTTGGGCACGATCAGCACGTTGTAGAGGTCGAAGGCATGCGCCACCGGCACCAGGTCGCGATCCACGTCGTAGGGCAGCTTCCTGAACAGCGTGCGGTTCACGGCGAGCGTGTTCACGTTGCCGTAGCCGATGGTGTAGCCGTCGGCCGGCTTGCTCTTGACCTGCATGATGCCGATGTTGCCGGCCGCGCCCGGGCGGTTCTCGACCACCACCGGCACGCCGAGCGTCTTCGAGACCTCGTTCGTCACGAGCCGCGACAGCACGTCGGGCGAGCCGCCGGCCGCCGAGGGCACGACGAAGGTGATGGCGCGCTCGGGCCAGGCGGCCCGCGCGGGGACCGCGGCCGCCAGCAGGCAGGCGACGGCGGCCAGCATGGCCATCGGGCGGGAGAACTTGCGGACGATCATCGGAAGCTTCTTTCGTGGAAAGTGGAGAAGGATGAAAAACACGCGCGCGGCGTCAGTGCGCGGGGCGGCAGTGCGCGATCGCGGCGAGCGCGAGCGCGTCGATGGAATCGGTGAGCAGGCAGTCGAACTCGCCGCGCCGCGCGTGCGGCACCGCGAGCGGCAGCTCGGTGCAGCCGAGCACCACGGCCCGGGCGCCGCGCGCGGCCAGTGCGCGGATGCCCTCGGCCGCCGGCGCCCAGGCCGCGTCGAGCCGGCCGGCCTTGACCGCGGCGATCGACGCCACGCAGTGGCGCTGCACTTCGTCGGGCGTGGGCACGACCGCTTCGTAGCCGGCCGCCTCGAGCGCGCGCTGGTAGAGCCCGAGCGCGAGCGTGGCCGGCGTGCCCAGCACGCCCACCCTGCCGTCGAGGATGCCGTGGCGGCGCAGGTTCTGTACCACCGCCTCGGCGATGTGGAGCACCGGCAGCCGGGTCGCGCCCGCGAGTTCGTCGAACCAGAGGTGCGCGGTGTTGCAGGGCACGGCGATGCAGCCCGCGCCCGCGGCCTCGAGCAGCCGGATGCCGCGCCGCATCGCGGGCAGCGGGCTCTCGCCGCCCGCGAGCATCGCGCTCGAGCGGTCGGGGATGCGCGGGTCGTTGCACAGGATCGTGGGGATGTGGTCCTGGTCGACCGCGGCCTCGGTCAGCTGCACCATGCGCAGCGCGAAGGCCGCGCCCGCGAGCGGGCCCATGCCGCCCAGGATGCCGAGCGCCCGCGCATCGCTCGTGGCAGCACCGCTCATGGCAGCGGCTCCCCCGCGCCGGTGCGCTCGACGATCAGGCGGTAGTGTTCGGGCCGGCGATGCGCGGCGAAGTTGAAGACGTTGCGGCGGAAATGCTCGCCGAGCGCGAGGTCGGCGCGCACGCAGATCACCTCGTCCTCCTCGCTCACCGTGCGCGCGACGATCTCGCCGGTCGGCGCCACGATCACCGAGCTGCCGATCATGTGGTGCCCGTCCTCGGCGCCGCACTTGGCCGCCGCGGCCACCCAGATGCCGTTCTGGTAGGCATTGGCCTGCAGCGAGATCAGGTGGGTCGTGGTGCGCAGGTGCGCCGGCTCGTTCCAGTGGATGTTGACCGAGGGCGTGTTGTAGCCGAGCACCACCACCTCGGCGCCCTGCAGCGCCATCACGCGATAGGTCTCGGGCCAGCGGCGGTCGTTGCACAGGCACATGCCCATGCGCACGCCGTCGGTGTCGAAGACGCGGAAGCCCAGGTCGCCGACCTCGAAGAACTTCTTCTCCAGGTGCTGGAACGGGGCCTCGGGCTTGTGCTCCGAATGGCCCGGCAGGTGGATCTTGCGGTAGTGGCCCGCGATCGCGCCGTCGCGCCCCACGATCACGGCCGAGTTGAAGCCGCGGCCCTCTTCGGTGAGTTCCGCATAGCCGAGATAGAAGCCGACCCCGAGCCGGCGCGCCTCGTCGAACAGCGGCTGCGTCTCGGGGCCGGGCAGGCTGCGCTCGAAGAAGCGCGCATGCGCCTCGTCTTCCGACATCCAGTAGCGCGGGAAGAAGGTGGTCAGCGCGAGCTCGGGAAAGGTCACGAACGCCGCGCCGCGCGCATGCGCCTCGCGCAGCATCGCCACGAGGCGGGCCACCACTGCGCGGCGGCTGTCGGCGAGGTGGACCGGTCCCATCTGCGCGACCGCGAGGCCGAGATGCCGGTGGGGAGAGCCTTGGCGCGATGTCATGCGTACCTTCTTCGTTGCGACCGTTGGGGGATGGCGGCCGATTATTCGAAGCGGTGCGCCGCGCGTCGAATGACGATTTGTCGCGCGGGTTTAACCGGGCGCTAAAGGCCCGCCTCAGGCCGGTGCACCGCGCCGGCCGCGCACCGGCGCGGGGCGCGCGCGCTCAGCGGAGGAGCGCGTCGTCCTGCGCGAGCGGCAGCGCGAGGCCGCGCTGCAGCAGCACGCTGTGGAGCGCGCGCAGCAGCGCCCGCGCGGCGGGCGACAGCGGCTCGGTCTCGAGATAGACCAGGTCGGCCACGATCGGCTGCGCGCCGCGCACCGGCGCGGCCTTGAAGTGCGCGCCCGGCCAGCCCTGCAGCGAGTACTCGTCGACCAGCGCGATGCCCGCGCCCGCATGCACCAGCGCGCAGGCGTACTGCGGCGAATTGACCTCGACGTGGATGCGCGGCGCCGTGTCGCGCTCGGCGAACATCTGGTCGATGCGCAGGCCGAGCGGGGAGCCGTGCGGATAGCCGATGAACTCGTGCGGCAGCAGGTCGTCGAGCGCGATCTCGTCGAGCGCCGCGAGCGGATGGCTGCGCGGGCAGATGCACATCAGCCGGCTGCTCGCGAGCGGCCGCGTCGCGAGGTTCGGGTGGTCGACCGGGAAGGTCGAGATGCCGAGGTCGGCGCGCTGCTGCAGGATGCGTTCCTTCAGCGCCTCGTGCGTGAGGCAGTGGAAATGCACCTGCACGTCGGGCATCGCGGTGCGCAGCTGCGCGATCGCGAGCGGCACCAGCGCCTGCCCGATGCTCGGGCTCGACAGGATGCTCACCAGCCCGCGGCGCCGCACCGCGAGCTCGCGCGACAGGTGGCCGATGCGCTGCACGCCGCCGTACACCCCCTCCACCTCGAGGTACAGCCGCCGCGCCTCGGCCGTCGCGTGCAGCCGTCCCTTGACGCGCTCGAACAGCAGGTAGCCGAGGCGCGCCTCAGTGTGCGAGAGCAGCCGGCTCACGGCCGGGATGGAGACATGGAGCAGCCGCGCGGCACCGCTCACGGAGCCGGTGATCATGACGGCGCGGAAGACTTCGATCTGGCGCAGGTTCATGCCTGATTCTCCCCCGGGCTGTGGCCGAGGGGCGGGATCAGCACATGCGAGCGGTCTTCTCTTCTACTTCTTTGCTTCCTTCAACAGGAAGTCCGAGGGCAACTTCCCGCACATTTCGGTGAGCCTGCTCAACATGTCTTCCATCTTCTTCTTATCGGCGGGTAAGCTCGAATCAAGCGTCTTCCGGTACTCAAGGAAGATGTCGGCACCAGAGGCAAGGCATTCCGCTTTCGCGCGCTCCACCTGAGCTACACCTGCACCCGCATAGTAGGTGCGCATGCCTTCCGTCAGATTCTGAGAGGCGACCCCGGTCGAGAAGACCTTCCCGATAGTCAGTGCCATCTGCGCCTTTGGTAAGGTCGTCTCGCCGGCTTCTGCGCGTGCCTTCGTGTTGGCGTCGAAGCTTCCAAAAACGGAGTAGGCATCTGCCTTCTTGTTCTCGCCGCCAACAAGACCGAACGCTTCAGCCAACCCGGCCACATTGGCCGCAGCGAATGCCTCCTCGGCTCTATCCTTCTTGACACGCGCGAGCTTGGTCTCCGCCTCGGTGGCTTGAACTCTGCGTTCCGCCGCCTCCGCCTCGTTCACGAGAAGCTTCTCCTCAGGCGATCGCGCAGCTTCTTCCTTTCCCTTGGCAACACTCAACACGGACCCGTTGTTTTTTTGGTAGCCGTCCAGGAAGCTCTTTTGCTCCTTCTCTCTTGCGACAGCCTTTTCGTATTCGCTCGCAGCCCCGTCCCTCTCGAGACTCGCCTGCTTGAACCGATTGATCTTCTCCTCGGCGGCCTGCAAGGCATTCTTGGGCACACTCGTGTCCCCTACGTTGTTGTTTCCCTCTACCTTTCTGAGCGCATACGTTGAATGAGTGCAGCCTTGCTTCGATCCGGCAATGTCATCGCAGGGTTTTGCCACCGCCACGGGCACATAGGCAGCATCAACCTGCTTGTATCCAAAATTGACCGAGACACCAGGTTGCTCCGTCGCCGTCGCCGAAACATCCATGCCGACTGTGACCTTTGAGGAATAGACGAGTGGCGCCTGCTGAAGCGGAGCACACCCGCTCAAGGCAACACATACCAACATGCCCACCAATCTGAAAAGGACTCGAAACTTCATGATCTCTCCTCGTTGGCCACACACAGCGTGCCGAGCTTTTCTTGTTGTTCCCTGAGCAAGCGCAGAATCGCTTCGAATTCGGCCTTGCTTTGGACAACGACCATCGTGTGGCACGCCGACGGTCGCGGAAAGACCGCGACACGCTCCTTCACCGTACCGAGCGTCAGCGAGTGCGCGGACCCCACGAGGCCGATACCGTCGATCGCGACCATGATCGGCGTGTCGCCCGCGGACGGAAGCTGAACGTTGACGATGCCAATGCCGTACGACACTTGCGGTTCCGATCCGGACACATGAAGACTGACGCAACCAGTCCACATGCCGGTGCAGAGCAGCGCCAGGGAGACAAGGAGATGTCTGGAGGTGCGGCGCGTCATTTGAGCGACGATGGCCTCAGGCAGGCGTAAAAGCCTTCTGCATAGGCGGCGGTGATCGGCGCGCGGCGAGATCGAGGGTTCACGATCTGGCGGGCGCCCACCCAGTCCGCCTTCTCCCCCGCGAAGAAATCTGCCAGAGAACGCCCAGTGAAAAGACCCCGTGCCATGCCGTCGACCAAGATGACCACCGACCTTTCAGGGTCGAGCGCCAGTTCAGGTCGTTCAACGAGCGCATCGCCCCAGCCCAGCGCCCTTCCAACCGAAAGGTATTTTCGCTTGTGGGTGATTTGGACCAGCCCTCGACCGAAATAGGAGCGGCCTTGCGCATCGGGCACGCTGTAGTCCGAGGAGATGTGCTTTCCAAGAAAGTGCTTGCCGACAGCCGCGATCGAACATTGGTCGGTCCTACACAGGCCTTCGCGGACGGGCGCCATCGTTCCGGCACTTTCCCGATAGGCGGTACCGAGGATATAGGCCAGCCAGCGCAAGTCCGTGTAGCTGGTCTTCTCCCAATGATCAAGCACCTGATCGATGCCCTCTCGCCTTGCTCCCTTGAAAAGATGCTTGGGCAAGGTCGCGGATCTCTCGCATTCAGCATAGAAGCGAGAACGCTCGAACTTTCCCGCCTGCGCTTGTCCGGCTAAACCAACCAGCAACGCAAGTCCCAAGATGGAATACCTCATCACTTCCTCCCTCCAGATCGAGTGACGGAGACTGCTTCTCCGGCGAGCATGCGA
This sequence comes from uncultured Variovorax sp., assembly GCA_966095775.1. Taxonomy (GTDB): domain Bacteria; phylum Pseudomonadota; class Gammaproteobacteria; order Burkholderiales; family Burkholderiaceae_C; genus Variovorax. The sequence continues at coordinate 24,740 of CBHTTS010000014.1, forward strand.
CAGCAGGGAAAGTCCTCCTATCCCATGTTTTGGCGATGGGCGCGGACGCGCGTTTCTGGGATGGGAGAGGAGCGCACCGCTGGCAGAAGACACGCGTGCGGTTCCGCCACCAGCGACACCGCTACGGATGCCACGTCGACACCACCGCCGGCGTCTGCGCCGTGGGCCGGCCCGCGAGCGCGTACGAGAGCTCGTTGGCGGCCTTCATGATCGTCTTCGCGAGGCCGATCAGCTTCGCCTTCGGCAGCCTGTCCGCGGGGCCCGAGATGCAGACCGAGCCGAGCAGCGCCCAGCGCAGCCCGAAGACCGGCGCCGAGACGGTGGCGACGTTCTTCTCGCGCTCGCCGATCGAGTAGTGGTAGCCCTTCTTGCGGATCTCCTCGTAGAGCTTGCCCGGCGCGCCCGAGAACGCGAGGATCACGCGGCCGGGCGAGCCGAGCTCCAGCGGCAGCATCGCGCCCATGCGCGCGTGGTGGCGGATCGGCTGCGGGCCCTCGACGCGCGCGAGGCAGGTCCTCGAGTTTCCCTCGCGCACATAGAAGGCGGCGCTCTCGCCGGTGGCCTGCGACAGCGCGAGCAGCATCGGCTCGACCACGTTGTTGGCGTCGAAGCTCGCCTGGTAGCGCGCGCCGAGCCAGCCGGCGGCGGGGCCGAGCCGCCATTCGCCGTCGTCGCGCTGCACCACGTACTTGGCCATCGCGAGCGTGCGCAGCAGCCGCAGCGCGGTGGTCTTGTGCATGCCGCTGCGGCGCGTCAGCTCGGCGAGCGTCAGGCGCTCGTCCTGCATGCCGAAGGCGTCGAGCAGCTGCAGCGCGCGCGTCACGGCGGTGACGCCGCCGCTGGCGTCGGCATCGGCCTCGCGCGGCTGTTCGATCACCTCGACGATCTTTCCGGGGGAAGGCGGTTTGTTTCGCACAGTGGTCCATGGTCCGTTCAGTGGACCACCATTGTATGGAACGAAACGCAAATCTACAGTCGCCTCCATGCCCGGGAGCGCCGCTCGCGGGCCGAAGGATTCAACGAACGGAGACAAGACCATGCACAGCCCCAACCCCGGCTCCATCCATCGCCGCGCCGCCCTCGGCCTGGCCCTCGCCCTCGCGTCCGGCATGGCGCTGGCGCAGGCCTATCCCGCGCGGCCGATCCGCCTGGTGGTGCCCTTCCCGCCCGGCGGCGGCACGGACATGATCGCCCGCGAGGTCGCGAACAAGGTCGCCACCTCGGAAGGCTGGACCATCGTGATCGACAACCGCCCCGGCTCGGGCGGCAACATCGGCGTCGACGCCGCGGCCAAGGCCGCGCCCGACGGCTACACGCTGGTGCTCGGGCAGACCAGCAACCTTGCGATCAACTCCTCGCTCTACGCCAAGCTGCCCTACGACCCGGTGAAGGACCTCACGCCCGTGGGCCTGGTCGCCTCGGCGCCGCTGGTGCTGGTGGTGGCGGGCAACTCGCCCTACAAGAAGCTGGCCGACGTGGTCGCCGCCGCCAAGGCCAAGCCGACGGCGCTCAACTACGCGAGCTCGGGCAACGGCACGGTGGCGCACCTGGCGGCCGAGCAGTTCCAGAAGGCCGCGGGCGTGCAGTTCACGCACGTGCCGTACAAGGGCGCCTCGCAGGGCCTGACCGACCTGGTCGGCGGCCAGATCCAGATGTACCTGTCGTCGGTGCCCACGCTGATCGCGCAGATCCGCACCGGCCAGCTGCGCGCGCTCGCCGTGACCTCGCTGCAGCGCACGCGCGACCTGCCCGACGTGCCGACGATGGCCGAATCGGGCTACAAGGACTTCGAGGCCGTGACCTGGTTCGGCATCGCCGGCCCGGCCGGGATGCCGAAGGAAGCGGTCACCCGGCTCAACACCGCGTTCAACAAGGCGCTCGCCACGCCCGACGTGCAGAAGAAGCTGCAGGCCCAGGGCGCCGAGGTGCTGGCCGGCTCGCCCGAGAAGTTCGCGACCCTGATCCGCACCGACGGCGAGCGCTGGGGCGCGATCGTCAAGGCCTCGGGCGTGAAGATCGACTGAGGCCCGCATGGCCGCACGCGCAACGCATCCGGGCCCGGGCCCGGCCGCACCGTTCTCCGCCGGCGCCGGCCGCGCGGCGGTCGAGGTGCCGGCCGGCGCCTGCGACTGCCATGTGCATCTCTACGATGCGCGCTATCCGGCCGTTCCCGGCGCGAAGCTGCTGCCGCCCGATGCCGGCGCGGACGACTACCGCCTGCTGCAGCGCCGCACCGGCACCGCGCGCGCGGTGTTCGTGACGCCCTCGACCTACGGCTTCGACAACCGCGCGCTGCTCGATGCGCTCTGCGCCTTCGGCGAGGCCGCGCGCGGCGTGGCCGTGATCGGGCCCCAGACCGGCGACGAGACCCTGCACGCGCTGCATGCCGGGGGCGTGCGCGGCATCCGGCTCAACCTCTCGCTCGGCGTGGCGAACGACGCGGCCGACCTGCTGCCGCTCGCGCGCCGCATCGCGCCGCTCGGCTGGCACCTGCAGCTGCTCGCGCCGCCCGATCTGCTCCTGCGCCTCGCGCCCGGGCTCGAGGCCCTGCCGGTGCCGCTGGTCTTCGACCACTTCGGCCGGCTCGCGCCCTCGATGGCGGGACGGCACGGCGCGCATGCGCTGATCCTGCGCCTGCTGCGCGCGGAACGCGCGTGGGTCAAGCTGTCGGGCGGCTACATCGTGAGCGAGCGGCCCGCCCCGCACGACGACCTGGCACCGCTCGCGCGCAGCTACATCGAGGCCGCGCCGGAGCGCGTGCTCTGGGGCAGCGACTGGCCCCATGCCTCGGCCTCGGCCGGCCACCAGCCGATGCCCGACGACGCGCAACAGATGGAGCAGCTCGCGCAGTGGGCCGGCAGCGCCGGCGTGCTGCGCCGCATCCTGGTCGACAACCCGGCCGCGCTCTACGGCTTCGACCTTCGATCCAAAACCTACAGGGAGACACCATGATCCGCATGCACCGGCGCCGCTTCGGCGCACTCGGCCTCGCCGCGCTCGCCGCGGCCTCGGGCACCGCCTTCGCGCAGGGCGGCGGCTGGCCCACCGAACGGCCCATCACCTGGGTCGTGCCCTACCCGCCCGGCGGCACCACCGACATCCTCGGCCGCGCGCTCGCGCTGCGGCTCGCCGGCGCGCTCGGCGCCACCATCGTCGTCGACAACAAGGCCGGCGCCACGGGCACCATCGGCTCGGCCTTCGTGGCGCGCGCGGCGCCCGACGGCTACACGCTGCTCGGCACCTCGATCGGCCCGCAGGCCGTGGTGCCGAACCTGCTGCCGAAGATGCCATATGACGCCGTCAAGGCCTTCGCGCCGATCACGCTGATCGGCACCATCCCGCACGTGCTCGTGGTCGGCACGGCGCAGCCCTTCACGTCGGTGGCCGCGCTGGTCGCCGAGGCCAAGGCGCGGCCCGGCGAGATCTCCTTCGCCTCGGGCGGCAACGGCACCGTGCTGCAGATGCAGGGCGAGATGCTGCGGCTGCAGACCGGCACGCGCATGACGCACGTGCCCTACAAGGGCGACACGCCCGCGATCCAGGACGTGCTCGCGGGCCACGCGGGCTTCATGTTCGCGCCCGTGGCCGCGGCGCTGCCGCACATCAGGAGCGGCCGCCTGCGCGCGCTCGCCGTGACCTCGGCCGAGCGCCTCCAGGCCCTGCCCGAGGTGCCGACCATGGCCCAGGCGGGCTTCAAGGATTTCGTGGTCGCGCAGTGGCAGGCGGTCTACGCGCCCGCCGGCACGCCGGCGCCGATCGTCGAGCGGCTGCACGCCGAGATCGTGCGCCAGCTCAAGGACCCGGAACTGGTCGCGATGGCCGACAAGCTCGGCGTCACGCTCGTGGGCAGCACGCCGCAGCAGCTCGCCGAGACGCAGAAGGCCGACCTCGCCAAGTGGGGCAAGGTCATCCGCGAAGCCGGCATCAAGCCGGATTGATCTTTCTCTTTCTTCTCTTCAACCTTCCTGAAAGCACTCCCATGTCCTCGCCCCTTCCCGACATTCTTCGCGACTTCGAACGCGTGCCCGCGTCCATCGTGGCACGCGCCGCCGAGTTCCAGAGCGCGATCCTGGCCGACGTGGCCGGCCGCCGCGGCGCGCTCGACGGCCGCATCAAGGCGCTGCGCCCCCGCATGAAGCTCGCGGGCAGCGCGCTCACGGTCGAGGTGCGGCCCGGCGACAACCTCATGATCCACGCCGCGATCGCGATGGCGAAGCCGGGCGACGTGCTCGTGATCGACGGCAAGGGCGACACCGGCGCCGCACTCATGGGCACGATCATGATGACCGCCTGCCGCAAGCTCGGCATCGCCGGCGTGGTGATGGACGGCGCCTGCCGCGACAGCCTCGAGATCGACGAGATGGACTTCCCGGTCTTCTCGGTCGGCACCAACCCGAACGGTCCGACCAAGAACATCGGCGGGCGCATCGGCCACCCGGTCTCGGTGGGCGGCGTGACCGTGCACGCGGGCGACTTCGTGATCGGCGACGCCGACGGCGTGGTGGTGGTCGAGCGCGACAAGATCGAGTCGCTGCTGCCGCTGGCCGCGAAGAAGGTGGCCGACGAGGCGGCACGGGTGGCGGCGATCGGCCGCGGCGACACCGCCGCCAAGTGGCTCGACGCCGCCCTGCGCACGGCCGGCGTGCTGAAGGAAGGCGAGACGCTGTGAGCGCCGTGCTCGTCACGGGCGCCGACCTGGCGCCGCAGGCGGTCGCGCTGCTCGCGGGCCACGAACTCGTCTTCGCGGGCCGCACGCCGACCGAGGACGACCTGGTCGCGCTCTGCCGCACCCACGACCCGGTGGCGATCATCGTGCGCTACGGCAAGGTCGGCGCGGCGGTGATGGATGCGGCGCCCTCGCTCAAGGTGATCTCCAAGCACGGCAGCGGCACCGACACCATCGACAAGGCCGCCGCACGCGCGCGCGGCATCGAGGTGGTCGCGGCCGCGGGCGCGAACGCGGCGGCGGTGGCCGAGCAGGCGTTGGCGCTGCTGCTGGCCTGCGCCAAGTCGGTGGTGGCGCTCGACGCGCGCATGCACGCGGGCCACTGGGACAAGGCCACGCACAAGAGCCTGGAGCTCGGCGGGCGCACGGTCGGCGTGGTCGGCCTGGGCGCGATCGGGCTGCGCTTCGCGCGCATGGCCGATGCGCTGGGCATGCGCGTGCTCGGCTTCGATCCGTTCGCGGCGGAGCTTCCGGCCTATGTGCAGCGCGTCGAGCTCGACGCGATCTGGCGCGAGTCGGACGCGATCTCGCTGCACTGCCCGCTCACCGAGGAGAATCGCGGCCTCGTCAACGCCGAGACGCTCGCCAGCTGCAAGCGCGGCGTGATCATCGTGAACACCGCGCGCGGCGGCCTGATCGACGAGGCCGCGCTGCTCGCGGCGCTGCATTCGGGCCAGGTGGCGATGGCGGGGCTCGACAGCTTCGCGGTCGAGCCGATGGCGCCCGGCCATCCGTTCCAGGGCGAGCCGAAGCTGGTGCTGAGTCCGCACATCGGCGGGGTGACGAGCGATGCCTACGTCAACATGGGCGTGGCGGCGGCGCGCAACCTGCTGGACGTGCTGGCGCGGCAGCCCGCCGCGGCCTGAGGCCGCGCGCTCGATCTCGAATCCGAATGGAATCACGACGACCATGATCAAGATCCTCAAGAACCTGCTCGCGGCCTGCCTGTTCGCCGCCGCCGGCGCCCATGCCGCCTTTCCCGAACGCCCGATCACGCTCGTGGTGTCCTATGCGCCCGGCGGCTCGGCCGATGCGCTCGCGCGCGTGGTCGCGGTGCGCCTGGGCGAGAAGCTCGGCACCAGCGTGGTGGTCGACAACCGGCCCGGCGCCAGCGGCACCATCGGCGCGGGCTTCGCCGCCAAGGCCGCGCCCGACGGCTACACCGTGCTCTACGACGCCACGCCCTATTCGATCAACCCGCACCTGTTCGCGAAGATGCCGTTCGCGGCGAACGCGCTGCAGCCGCTCGCGCTGGTGTCGCTGGCGCCGAACATCGTGATCGTGCGTGCCGACTCGCCGATCAAGGACATCCAGGGCCTCGTGAGCAAGGCCCGCGCCGAGCCCGGCAAGCTCAACTTCGCCTCGGGCGGCGGCGGCACGGTGCAGCGGCTCGCGGCGGAACTGCTGCGCCAGCGGCTCGGGCTCGACATGGTGCACGTGGGCTACAAGAGCGGCGGCCCGGCGATCGTCGACGTGATGGGCGGGCAGGTGGACTTCATGTTCAGCACCGTGGCCGCCTCCTCGCCGCTCGTGGCCTCGGGCAAGCTGCGCGCGCTCGCGATCTCCTCGCCCACGCGCTCGCCGCGCCTGCCCGAGGTGCCGACGATCGCCGAGACCATCGCGCCGGGCTACGAGGCCTTCGAATGGAACGGCGTCTTCGTGCCGGCCGGCACGCCCGCGCCGGTGGCCGACAAGCTGCACAAGGCGCTGGTCGAGGTGCTCAAGGAGGACGAGGTGCGCAAGCGCTTCGCCGACGTCGGCGTGCAGCCGGTCGGCTCGACGCCCGCGGAATTCGCCGCCTTCCTCAAGAAGGAGGACGCGCGCTGGGCCGAGGTGATCCGCAAGGGCAACATCAAGCTCGACTGATGACGACGGCCACGCACGACGACGCACCGCCCGCGCCGGTGCCGCATTCCGCCGGCACCGCGCGCCCCGCCCACGCGCTGCCGCCCGATGCCTGCGACAGCCACATGCACGTCTTCGATCCGCGCTTCGCGCCCTCGCCGCACTGGAAGCGCCAGCCGCCCTGCGCCGAGGTCGCGGCCTACCGGCTGCTGCAGCAGCGGCTCGGGACGACGCGCGCCGTGGTGGTCAACCCCTCGACCTACGGCACCGACAACCGCTGCACGCTCGATGCGCTCGCGCAGCTCGGGCCCGCCGCGCGCGGCGTGGCGGTGGTCGGGCAGGAGGTCTCCGACGCCGAGCTCGACCGCCTCGCCGCGCAGCGCGTCTGCGGACTGCGCGTGAACTTCGTCACCCCGCAGTCCTGGGGCACCACCACGGCCGGGATGCTGACCACGCTGGCGCGCAAGGTCGCGCGGCTCGGCTGGCACATCCAGGTCTTCGTGCATCCCGAGCAGCTGGTCGAACTCGCGCCGGTTCTCGCGCGGCTGCCGGTGCCGCTGGTGATCGACCACATGGCGCGCATGGACCCGGCCGAGGGCACCGGCGGCGAGGCCTTCGCGGTCGCGCGCCGGCTGCTCGACGGCGGCAACACCTGGATCAAGCTCTCGGGCGTGTACATGCGCTCGCGCGCCGGCGCGCCCGGCTACGCCGACAGCCTCGGGCTCGGCCGCGCGCTGGTCGAGGCCGCGCCCGAGCGGCTGGTCTGGGGCAGCGACTGGCCGCACACCACCGAGGCGCCCGGCAGCGTGGACGATGCCGACCTGGCCAACGTGCTCATGGCCTGGTGCGGCAGCGCGGCGGTGCGCGACCGCATCCTGGTCGACAATCCGGCCCGGCTCTACGGCTTCGAATGAACGCGACGCCCTGAACGAGGAGACCCGCATGTACCTTCTGCAAGCGCCGCAGCTGCTCGCGCTCGAGCCCTTCGCCAGCCTGCCCGACACGCTGCGCCGGCGCGAGCCCTCGGTCTGGGCCGAGGCCAACCGCGGCGGCCAGCCGACCGACTCCTTCCTCGAAGGCCCGGTGTTCGACGACGCCGGCAACCTGTACGTGGCCGACATCCCGTTCGGCCGCATCTTCCGCATCGATGCCGCGGGCCGCTGGACGCAGGTGGCCGAATACGACGGCGAGCCCAACGGCATGAAGTTCGTCGACCCGCACACGCTGCTGGTGGCCGACTACCGCAACGGCCTGATGCGCCTCGACGTGCGCAGCGGCCAGGTGACGCCGCTGCTCGAGCGGCGCAACAGCGAGCGCTTCCGGGGCGTGAACGACCTGGTGCTCGACGCCGAGGGCAGCGTCTACTTCACCGACCAGGGCCAGAGCGGGCTGCACGACCCCTCGGGCCGCCTCTACCGGCTGCGACCCGACGGCCGGCTCGACCTGCTGCTGTCGAACGTGCCGAGCCCCAACGGCGTGGCGCTCTCGCCCGACGGCCGGGTGCTCTACCTCGCGGTGACGCGCGCCAACTGCGTCTGGCGCGTGCCGCTCATGGGCGACGGCAGCGTCGCCAAGGTGGGCCAGTTCTTCACCTCCTACGGCCCGAGCGGCCCCGACGGGCTCGCGGTCGATGCCCAGGGGCGGTTGCTGGTCGCGAACCCCGGCCTCGGCGTGGTCTGGGTGCTCAACGCCCGGGCCGAGCCGGTCGTGGTGCTGCGCGGCCCGGTGGGCGCATCGACCACCAACCTCGCCTTCGGCGGGCCCGACCGGCGCACGGTCTACGTCACCGATTCGACGCACGGTGAGGTGCTCCGGTACACGCTCGACGTGCCCGGCCTCGCGCTGCACCGCGCGCCGCAGGCATCGCCGCCCTGACGGTGGCCGTTTCGGTGGTATGTTGCGCGCCCAGCGCCATGCCCATGCCACCACCGCCACCGCTCCTTTCCCCGCACCTCCCCTCGCGCCTTCGGGCGCCCGCCCGGCCGGGCCGCGGCCGGTGCCTGCGCATCGCGCTGCTCGCCCTCCTCGGGCTGGCCGCGGGCACCGCCTTCGGCGCGGGCGACGCGGCATCGCGGCGCCGCGACCCGTCCGGCAACGCCGCCTTCCTCGCGGCCGTGCACGCCACGCCCGTGGGCCAGGATGCCGCGAAGGCGTATTTCCTTGTCGACATCCTGCGCCACGCGGGCGCGCCGGCCGACGAGGTGACGGCCCTGCAGCGCGAACTGCTGCACGCCTACCTGGCGCAGCTGGCCACGCCCGCCGCGCCGCCCGCGCCCCCGCCGGGCGCCTGGGGTCCGCTGCTGCGTGCGCTGCCGGGCCGCGCGCAGCCCGCGCCCGACACCGTCGCCGCCGCGATCGCACGCGGGCGGGCGCGCCCCGGCCCGCTCGAGGCGCCGTTCCGCGCCGCCTGGCAGTCGGCCTTCGACCAGGGCCTCGCGCTGCGCCTCGGGCCCGGCGAGGGGCGCTCGCCGGTCTTCCTGATGAACGCGCGCGAGCTCGAGCCCCTCGGCCCCGGCGCCTGGGCCGCGCCCTCGGCCGACGGACGGGTCTGGCTACGGCTGTCGCTGCGGCTGGCCAACACCACCGCGCGCCCGCTGCCGATCCACCGGCCGGCGCTGCGGCTCGGCGGCGCGAACGAGGGCGCCCCGCTCGTCTTCCAGTGCGACTGGGACCGCACGCCGCCGCTGCGGCCGCCGAGCGAGATGCAGGCCAACGCCGTCACGCTGCTCGCGCCCGGCGCCGAGTCGGCGCCGCTGGCCTGCGAGACCGAGCCCGCGCCGGCGTTCTGGCGCGAACGCCTGCCCGCGCTGCTGGCCGCCCGCACGGGCGACGCCGCCGAGCGGCCGCGGCTGGTCTCGCAGGACCTCGACAGCGCGCGGCGGCTGTTCCACCTCGAGCTGGCGCTGGCGGACGACGCGCCGCAGGCCGCCGACTGGCGCCGGCAAATGATGCTGGCGCGCCAGGCGCCCGGCAGCCAGTGGGCGCCGGGCGAAGGGCTGCTCGAGCCGCCCGTGCAGCGGCGCTGGGCCTCGGCGCCGCAGCAGGGCTGGCGCGGATCGCTCGCGGCGCTGCAGGGCTTCATGGCCGTCACCGTGCTCGGCCTCGGCCTGTTCGCCGCGGGCCGCGGCCTGCGGCGCGCGGGCGTGCCCTCGGTCGCCGTGGGCGTGGGCACGCTCGCGGCCGGGGCCGGCGCCTTCGCGCTGGCGCTCGCGCAGCTGGGCGGCGGCAGCGGCCACGGCTCGCTGTGGACCGGCATCGGCCTCTGGAGCCTCTACTTCGGCCCGATGCTGCTCGCCGTGGCCGGGCTGCACGCGCTGCACCGGCTGCTCGACGCCGAGGACCGCAGCTGGTGGCAGACCGTGGCCTCGGGCTGGCGCCATGCCGCGAGCCTGACGCGACACACCACGCGCGCCGAGTTCTGGGGCTTTCTCGCGCATTGCGCCTGGCTCTGGATGCTGGCCCGGATCTGCTTCGCGCCGCTGGACCGCTGGATCGGCGCCGCCCTTCTGCTGCCCGTGCTCACCCTCGCGCTGCGCCGCCTGCTGAGCCTGACGCGCGACGACCTCGCCGAGATCGGCCTCGTGGTCGTCGCCTCGCTGCTGCTGGTGCTGCTGCAGGCCATCGGCTGAGGGCCGCCGGGCCATTTGCATACACAATCCTTACCAAAGGAGCGTGTGATGCCGTCTGATAACGATTTCGAGTCGATGTTCGAATTCGCGCCCATGTCGCTGTGGCTCGAGGACTACAGCGGCCTGCGCCGGCTGTTCGAGTCCTGGCGCGACGCGGGCGTGACGGACCTGATCGCGCACCTGAAGGCCGACCCGCAGCGCGTGCGCGACTGCATGGCCCAGCTCCAGGTGGTCAGCGTCAACCGCAGCACGCTCTCGCTGTTCGGCGCCGAGAACCAGGCGCAGCTGCTGTCGCAGCTCGGCAGCGTGTTCCGCGACGACATGGCCGAACCCGTCATCTACGAGCTCGACCAGCTCTGGCGCGGCAACCTCTGCTTCGACAACCGCACCTTCAACTACACGCTCGACGGCCGCCGGCTCGACGTGCACGTGCGCGTGCGCGTGCTGCCCGGGCACGAGGCCGCCTGGGACCGCGTGCTGGTCTCGCTCGACGACATCACGGCGCGCGTGCAGGCCGAGCGGCTGCGCGACGAGAGCGAGCGCTATGCGCGCGAGCTGTTCGAGCGCTCGCCGGTGTCGCTCTGGGTCGAGGACTTCAGCGCCGTGAAGGCCCTGCTCGACGACATCCGCGCGCGCGGCATCACCGACTTCGCGACCTTCATCAAGGTGCACCCCGAGTTCGTCACGCGCTGCATGAAGGAGATCCGCGTGCTCGACGTGAACCGCGAGACGCTGCGCATGTTCGCCGCGCCCGACAAGCAGACCCTGCTCGACGGACTGTCGGAGATCTTCCGCGACGAGATGCACGACTCCTTCGCCGAACAGCTGCAGGACCTCTGGAACGGCAAGATGCAGCAGCAGCGCGAGGTCGTCAACTACGCGCTGACCGGCGACCTCGTGAACATCCACATGCAGTTCGCCGTGCTCGACGACCGGCTCGACACCTGGGACCTCGTGCTCGTTTCGCTGATCGACATCACCGCGCGCAAGAAGGCCGAGGCGTATCTCGAATACCTCGGCAAGCACGACGTGCTCACGCAGCTGCGCAACCGCGCCTTCTTCAGCGAGGAGATCAATCGCATCTCGCGCAAGGGCCCGTGGCCGGTGTCGGTGATCGCGATCGACATGAACGGCCTCAAGCCCGTCAACGACGAGGAAGGCCACGCCGCCGGCGATGCCCTGCTGCGGCGCGTGGGCGAGCTGCTCGGCAAGGCCGTCGAGGAACCCGGCTGGCCCGCGCGCATCGGCGGCGACGAGTTCGCCGTGGTGCTGCCCAAGACCGACGAGCGCGGCGCCGAGGCCATGCGCGAGCGCATCGTGTCGATGCTCGACCTCAACAACCAGTTCTATGCGGGCCAGACCGGCCGCCTGCTCAACCTGTCGATCGGCGTCGCGACCTGCGAAGCCGGCGAGTCGCTCGACGCCGCGCTGCAGCGCGCGGACCGGGCGATGTACGAGGACAAGGCGCGGTACTACCGCGAGAACCCGGATGCCTCGCGGCGGCAGATGGAGGCGGATGCGGGGGCGAGCAGGTTCTGAGGTCTTGTTGAGGGGCTTGGGGCTTCTGTTGCTTGGAGGCGGATGAAGT
>CBHTTS010000015.1:0-36379 GCA_966095775.1 uncultured Variovorax sp.
CCTTCGCGCTCGAGGATGCGCGCCAGGTTCTGGCCGCAGCGGCCGTAGCCGCAGATGATCACGTGCTGCGCGGTGTTGATGGTCTTGCGCGCGATGGTCGTCATCTGCAGCGACTGCTGCAGCCAGTCGCTCGCCACCAGCTTGCGCACGATCGTGTTGGTGTACATCACGATGAACGGCGTGGCGAGCATCGACAGCACCATCGAGGCCAGCACCGGATGCGCCAGCCACTCGGGCAGCAGGCTGCGGTCCTGGGCGAGCGCGAGCAGCACGAAGCCGAACTCGCCCGCCTGCGCGAGGTAGAGGCCGGTGCGCAGCGACACGCCCGCGGTGGCGCCGAGCAGCCGCGCGAGCAGCGTCACCAGCGCCAGCTTGAAGGCGAGCGGCAGCAGAAGCAGCACGCCCACCAGCGCCCAGCGCTCGACCACGATGTGCCAGTCGAGCGACATGCCCACGGTGATGAAGAACAGCCCGAGCAGCACGTCGTGGAACGGCCGGATGTCCGTCTCGACCTGGTGCTTGTATTCGGTCTCCGACACCAGCATGCCCGCGATGAAGGCGCCGAGCGCCAGGCTCAGGCCCGCGAGCTCGGTCAGCCAGGCGAGCCCCAGCGTGATCAGCAGCACGTTGAGGATGAACAGCTCCTCGCTGCGCCGCCGCGCCACGAGCGTGAGCCACCAGCGCATGATGCGCGGCCCGCCGTAGAGCAGCACGCCGATCAGCAGCACCGCCTTCACCAGCGCCAGGCCGATGGACAGGGCCAGCGTCTCGGGCGGCGCGCCCAGCGCGGGAATCAGCACCAGGAGCGGCACCACCGCCAGGTCCTGGAACAGCAGCACGCCCATCACGCGCTTGCCGTGCTCGCTCTCGAGCTCGAGCCGCTCGGCCATCAGCTTGACCACGATCGCGGTGCTGCTCATCGTCAGCGCGCCCGACAGCGCGAGCGCCGTCTGCCAGCCCAGGCGCCAGGCCGGCGGCAGCCAGGAGGCGATCACCAGCGCGCCGAGGGTGGCGAGCGCCATCGTCAGCAGCACCTGCAGCAGGCCGAGCCCGAACACGTGCTTGCGCATCGCGCGCAGCTTGGGCAGGCTGAACTCCAGCCCGATCACGAACATCAGGAACACCACGCCGAACTCGCCGAGGTGGCGGATCGCCTCGGAGTTCTGCGCCAGCGCCAGCGCATGCGGTCCGATCAGCACGCCGGCCGCGAGGTAGCCCAGCATCGGCGGCAGCTTCAGCGAGCGGCATGCCACCACGCCGATCACCGCGGCCAGCAGATACATGAGCGTGAGATCGAACGAGGACATGGACCGATGCTAGTGCAAAGGACTACAGCAATCTCCGTGCCCCGGGCCGCCCGCCGGTAAAATTCCACGATGAGTTCTGCTCCCCTGCCCCCCGCGGTCAACGCCGACGCCGTGCTCGCGCGGGCGCGCGCCACCTTCGACATCGAGTCCGAGGCCGTGATCGGCCTCAAGTCGCGCGTGGGTCCGAGCTTCGTCGAGGCCGTGCGCAAGATCCTCGAGGTGCGCGGCCGCGTCGTGGTCATGGGCATGGGCAAGAGCGGCCATGTCGGGCGCAAGATCGCGGCCACGCTCGCCTCCACCGGCACGCCCGCGATGTTCGTGCATCCGGCCGAGGCCAGCCACGGCGACCTCGGCATGATCAAGTCGGTCGACCTGGTGCTCGCCATCTCCAACAGCGGCGAGGTCGACGAGCTCACCGTCATCCTGCCGGTGGTCAAGCGCCAGGGCGTGCCGCTGATCGCGATCACGGGCCGCCTCGATTCGACGCTCGCGCGCCATGCCGATATCGTGATCGACGCCGGCGTGGCCAAGGAGGCCTGCCCGCTCAACCTGGCGCCGACCGCGAGCACTACCGCGCAGATGGCCATGGGCGATGCGCTCGCGGTGGCGCTGCTCGACGCGCGCGGCTTCGGCTCCGAGGACTTCGCGCGCTCGCACCCGGGCGGCGCGCTCGGCCGCAAGCTGCTCACCCACGTCAGCGACGTCATGCGCTCGGGCGACGCCGTGCCGCGGGTGCCCCCGACCGCCACGCTCAGCGAGCTGATGCGCGAGATGAGCTCCAAGGGCCTGGGCGCCACCGCGGTGGTCGACGCCGAGGGCCGCGCGATCGGCATCTTCACCGACGGCGACCTGCGCCGCCAGGTCGAGACCGGCGGCGACCTGCGCGGCCTGACGGCCGCCGACGTCATGCATCCCGGCCCGCGCACGCTGCGCGCCGACGCGCTCGCGGCCGAGGCCGCCGAGCTGATGGAGGAGCACCGCATCACCAGCGTGCTCATCGTCGACGGCGCGGGGCTGCTGATCGGCGCGCTCAGCATCAACGACCTGATGCGGGCGAAGGTCATCTGATGCCGATCGCGTTCCAGGCCGAGACCCTGCTCGCTGCGCAGGACGTGCGGCTCGCCTTCTTCGACATCGACGGCGTGCTGACCGACGGCGGCGTCTACTTCACCGAGCACGGCGAGACGCTCAAGCGCTTCAGCATCCTCGACGGCTACGGCCTCAAGCTGCTGCGCGCCGCCGGCATCACGCCCGCGGTGATCACCGGCCGCGATTCCAAGCCGCTGCGCGTGCGCCTCGAGGCGCTCGGCATCGAGCACGTGCGCTACGGCACCGAGGCCAAGCTGCCCGCGGCCGAGGCCATGCTCGAGCAGCTCGGCTTCGACTGGCGCCAGGCCGCCGCCATCGGCGACGACTGGCCCGACCTGCCGGTGCTCGCGCGCGTCGGCTTCGCGGCGGCGCCCGCCAATGCCCATGCCGAGGTCCGCGACGCGGTGCACTACGTCACGCGCGCGCGCGGCGGCGAGGGCGCGGCGCGCGAATTCTGCGACCTGCTGCTGACCGCCTGCGGCCACTATCGCCGACTGCTCGACGCCGCGCGGGGCCCGACCCAATGAAGCGCGCCTGGGAGCTGCTGCGCGACGTGCTCGATCGCGCCACGATCTACCTGCCGATCATCCTCACCGCCGCGGTCGCGCTCGGCACCTACTGGCTGGTGCGCAACGCGCCCAAGCTGCTCGAGCCCACGGCCAAGGTCGCGCCCACTCACGAGCCCGACTACTTCATGCGCGGCTTCGTGATCAAGAACTACCTGCCCAACGGCGACCTGCGCAGCGAGCTCCACGGCAAGGAAGGCCGGCACTATCCCGACACCGACACCATCGAGGTCGACGAGGTGCGCGTGCGCTCGGTCTCGCCGCAGGGCTACACCACGCGCGCGACCGCGAACCGCGGGCTGTCGAATTCCGACGGCAGCGAGATCCAGCTGTTCGGCAACGCGGTCGTGATCCGCGACCCGGCCGTGCAGCCCAACGGCAAGACCACGCCGCGGCTCGAGTTCCGCGGCGAGTTCCTGCACGCCTACTTCGACACCGAGCGCGTCACCTCGAACCAGCCGGTCACGCTGATCCGCGGCACCGACCAGTTCACCGCCGACAACCTCGACTACGACAACCTGAGCGGCGTGGCCAACCTCAAGGGCCGGGTGCGGGGCCTGCTGATCCCCTCGGCCCCGGCCGCCAAGCCGCTGAAGTCCCGGCGCACCGGAGAAGGCAATCCATGAGCACCTCGCCGCTTGTCTTCATCACCGGCGCATCGAGCGGCATCGGCCAGGCGCTGGCCGCCTGCTTCTACGAGGCGGACTACCGGCTCGCGCTGGTCGCGCGCCGCACCGCGGAGATCGAGGCCTGGACGCGCGAGCGCGGCTTCGATCCCGCCCGCTTCCGGATCTACGGCGCCGACGTGGCGCAGACCGACAGCATCGTGGCCGCGGGCGCCGAGTGCATCGCGCAGCAGGGCCTGCCCGACGTGGTGATCGCCAACGCCGGCATCAGCGTGGGCATCGACACGGTGGCGCGCGAGGACATCGACGTGATGGCCCGGACCTTCGCGACCAACAACGTGGGCCTGATGGCCACCTTCCATCCCTTCGTCGCGGCCATGCGGCAGCGCGGCAGCGGCCGGCTGGTCGGCATCGCGAGCGTGGCGGCGATCCGCGGGCTGCCGGGCCACGGCGCCTATTGCGCGAGCAAGGCCGGCGTGGTGGCCTACTGCGAAAGCCTGCGCGGCGAGCTGCACGGCAGCGGCGTCAAGGTGGTCACGATCTGCCCCGGCTACATCGACACGCCGCTCACGCGCGGCAACCGCTACGGCATGCCCTTCCTGCTGCAGGCCGAGGACTTCGCGCGCCGGGCCCTGCGCACCATCGAGGCCGGCGCGAGCTACCGCGTGATCCCGTGGCAGATGGGCGTGATCGCGAAGCTGATGCGCGTGGTGCCGAACGCGCTGTTCGACCGCGCGGTGCAGGGGCGCGGGCGCAAGAAGCGCAGCGGCGAAGCCTGACGCGGGCCGCGGACCCCAATGAAAAAGGCTCCCGAGGGAGCCTTCATTCGTTGGAAGTGCGCAGGACTCAGTAGCCGCTGTTGCCGCCGCCGTAGCCGCCGCCACCGCCCGAGCGGCCACCGCCGCGCGGACCGGCGCCGTAGGGGCTGCGGAAACCGCCGTCGCCGCCACCGCCGCCACCCGAGCGGCCACCGCCGCCGTAGCCGCCGCCACCGCCGGAGCGGCCGCCACCACCGTAGCCGCCACCGCCGCCGCCGTAGCCACCGCCACCACCGCCGCCATAACCACCACCGCCGCCGCCGTAGCCGCCGCTGCGCGGGGGACGCGCTTCCATCGGGCGGGCTTCGTTCACGACGACGCTGCGGCCGCCGAGCGGCTGGCCGTTCATGCCGTTGATCGCGGCCTGGGCTTCCGCGTCACTGCCCATCTCGACGAAGCCGAAGCCCTTCGAGCGGCCGGTGTCGCGCTCCATCATGACCTTGGCACTGGTCACCGAGCCGAATTGTCCAAAAGCCTGTTCGAGATCACCGTCGCGCACCGAGTAAGGCAGGTTGCCGACGTACAGTTTGTTGCCCATCAAGGGACTCCTATAAACACATAGCAGGAAAAGCGATGGAGTCCCGAAAGCATCACTCAAACGAGAGCCGCCGAGTCGCGCGAAACTGACCGATCACCGAACTGCCTCCTCGGCAAAATGAAGAGGGAGGCTCGTGCATTATGGGTGAAATACGCGAAATGCAAGCAGGAATTTGCTGCTTCCTGTAGCGCCTTCAAAAATTAGAAAAAGTTAGCGCACGCTTGCGTTGCTGCCGGGCGGCCCCGGCGCAGCAGGTAGAATCCGCCGCGTCATTGGGGAGTAGCCGCCTTCCATCGCGAGAAGGGCCCGCGTCAACAGACTTGTCCCGCCCCACCGGGACATGGCGCGTGCAGTGATTCACCTGGCGAGACCTTTGACCGTGCAACTTCGGGAATTCGGCCGAAGGTGTTGCACGGTCAATTGCGTCCTTCGGCCAAGGAAGTCTTTTTTCTCATGGAAGCTTTTCTCGTTGCAACCGGCGTGGTCGCGCTCGCCGAAATGGGCGACAAGACCCAGTTGCTGGCCCTGCTGCTCGCCGCGCGTTTCCGCAAGCCCTGGCCGATCGTGCTCGGGATCTTCGCCGCCACCATCGTCAACCATGCGCTCGCGGGCGCGGTCGGCAACTACCTGACGCGCTGGCTCGGGCCCGAGGTGCTGCGCTGGATCCTCGGCGGCTCCTTCATCGCGATGGCGGCCTGGATGCTGATTCCGGACAAGCTCGACGACGAGGACGCACCCGCGGCGTCGCACTACGGCGTCTTCGGCACCACGCTGATCGCCTTCTTCCTCGCCGAGATGGGCGACAAGACCCAGATCGCCACCGTGATGCTGGCCGCCCGCTTCACCGAGGGCTACCTCTGGGTGGTCGCCGGCACCACGCTCGGGATGATGCTCGCGAACGCGCCCGTGGTGTGGCTCGGCGAGCGCATCGTGCGGCGCGTGCCGATCAAGCTGGTGCACGGCATCTCGGCCGCGATCTTCCTCGTGCTCGGCATCGCGATGATCGCCGGCTGGCCCTGAGAAGAAGGCGCCGGCTATACTTTGCGCTGCGCCGATTTGCTTCAGCTTGCGGGCGCTTTATAAATTCAGCTAAAGACAGTCCGTTGGCGACAACCCGGCTCGTTTTTGGCGAGGCCGGGTTTTTTCATTCATGTCGTCAACTCCTTTGGTCGTCACTGCGCAGTCGATGCAGTTCGCGGGGCCGCTGGCCCTGCGCAGCGGCGCCTCGCTGGCCGGCTACACGCTCGCCTACGAAACCTACGGCACGCTGAACGCCGCGCGCAGCAACGCGGTGCTCGTGTGCCATGCGCTCAACGCCTCGCACCACGTGGCCGGCACCTACGAGGGCCAGGCCCGGTCCGAGGGCTGGTGGGACAACATGGTGGGCCCGGGCAAGCCGGTCGACACCGACCGCTTCTTCGTGATCGGCGTCAACAACCTCGGCTCCTGCTTCGGCTCCACGGGCCCGATGCACGTCAACCCGGCCACGGGCCGCGTCTACGGCGCGGACTTTCCCGTGGTCACGGTGGAGGACTGGGTCGACGCCCAGGCCGCGCTGCTCGACGCGCTCGGCATCCGCACGCTCGCGGCCGTCATGGGCGGCAGCCTCGGCGGCATGCAGGCGCTGTCGTGGACGCTGCAGTATCCCGAGCGCGTGCGCCACGCGGTGGTGGTGGCCAGCGCGCCCAACCTCACGGCCGAGAACATCGCGTTCAACGAAGTGGCGCGGCGCGCGATCGTGACCGATCCCGACTTCCACGGCGGCCATTTCTACGAACACGGCGTGGTGCCCAAGCGCGGGCTGCGCATCGCGCGCATGATCGGCCACATCACCTACCTCAGCGACGACGTCATGAACGAGAAGTTCGGGCGCATCCTGCGCAACGCGGTCGAAGGCGAGGCGCTGCCGGGCCAGGACTATCGCTACTCCACGCAGGAGATCGAGTTCCAGATCGAGAGCTACCTGCGCTACCAGGGCGACAAGTTCAGCGAATACTTCGACGCCAACACCTACCTGCTGATCACGCGCGCGCTCGACTACTTCGACCCGGCCCGCGCGCACGGCGGCGACCTCAGCGAGGCGCTGGCGCGCGCCACGGCCAAGTTCCTGCTCGTGAGCTTCAAGACCGACTGGCGCTTCTCGCCCGCGCGCAGCCGCGAGATCGTGAAGGCGCTGCTCGACAACCGGCGCAGCGTCAGCTACGCCGAGATCGACGCGCCGCACGGTCACGACGCCTTCCTGCTCGACGACGTGCGCTACATGGGCGTGGTGCGTTCCTATTTCGAGCGCGTGGCGCAGGAGATCGGGCAATGAGCGACATCGAGACCCAGCGCCTGATCGCCGCGCTCGTGCCCGAGGGTGCGCGCGTGCTCGACCTCGGCTGCGGCGACGGCGCCCTGCTCGACCTGCTGCAGCGCGAGCGCGGCTGCACCGGCTACGGCATCGAGATCGCCGACGGCAACGTGCTGCAGTGCATCCGCCGCGGCGTCGACGTGATCCAGCTCAACCTCGACGAGGGCCTCGCGATGTTCGACGACGCCTCGTTCGACGTGGTGCTCCAGATCGACACGCTGCAGCACCTGCGCAATGCCGAGGTCATGCTGCGCGAGACCGCGCGCGTGGGCCGCATCGGCATCGTCGCCTTCCCCAACTTCGCGCACTGGCCGAACCGCATCAGCATCGCGCGCGGACGCATGCCGGTGACGCGCCGGCTGCCCTACCAGTGGTACGACACGCCCAACATCCGCGTCGGGACCTTCAAGGACTTCGAGGTACTCGCGCAGAAGAACAACCTGCGCGTGCTCGATGCCTTCGGCCTGCAGGAAGGCCGCTCGGTGCGCTGGCTGCCCAACGCGCGCGCGGGCACGGCGGTGTTCAAGTTCGAGCGGGGTTGATGTTCACGCTGGCGCAGCCGGTCCACAGCGACCTGGTCGTCAGGAAGAGCCGTTTCATCGGCTGCGTCCAGTCCGTGGCCGACCGCGCCGCGGCCCAGGCGGTGGTTGCCGCGCTGCGCGCCGAACATCCGGCCGCCGCGCATGTGTGCTGGGCGCTGATGGCCGGTGGCCAGTCGGCCGCGAACGACGACGGCGAGCCGGGCGGCACCGCGGGCCGGCCGATGCTCGAGGTGCTGCGCCACCAGCAGCTCGAGGGCGCGCTCGCGACCGTGGTGCGCTACTTCGGCGGCGTGAAGCTCGGCGCCGGCGGCCTGGTGCGCGCGTACACCGATGCGGTCGCGCAGGCGCTCGCCGGCGCCACGCTCGTGCCGCTGGTGCGGCAGCGGCGCCTGCACTGCGCGGTGCCCTATGCGCTCGAGGGCCTGGTCCGGCGCGAGATCGCGGCCGCCGGCGCGGTGCTCGAGGGCGTCGCCCACGGCGATGCGGTGCGCTTCGACCTCAGCCTGCCCGAACCCGAGGCGGCCGGCTTCATCGCCCGCCTCGGCGATGCTGCGCAAGGGCGCGTCGCCTGGCTGCCGGCGTGAGCCGCCGCGGCGGCGGTGCGGGTGCCGCGGCCGGCGGGGTCATCGCGAGGATGCCGCGGCCCGCGAGCGGCAGCCCCTCGCCGTCCGGCCCGCGCCGCGCCATCTCGGCCGTGACGATGCCCGTGGGCACGGCCAGCACGCCCCAGCCCAGCAGCATCATCACCGAGGCGATCGCGCGGCCCAGGTCGGTCTTCGGCACCAGGTCGCCGAAGCCCACGGTGGCCATGGTCGAGATGGCCCAGTAGATCGCCACCGGAATGCTCGTGAAGCCGTGCTGCGGTCCCTCGACCACGTACATCAGCGTGCCCATCACCAGCACCACGAGCGTCACGAAGCCGACGAACACGGTGATCTTGCGCCGGCTCGCGGCCACCGCCGAGACCAGCGCGCGGTACTCCACCGCATAGCGCGAGAGCTTGAAGATGCGGAACACGCGCAGAAGCCGCAGCACGCGCACGTCGATCAGGTAGGCGAGCTCGGGCGCGAACGCCACCAGGTAGGTCGGCAGCAGCGCCAGCAGGTCGATCACGCCGTAGAAGCTCAGCGCATAGCGCAGCGGCCGGTTCACGCAGGCGAGCCGCGCGAGGTACTCGAGCGTGAACAGGATCGTGAAGGTCCATTCGAAGGCGCTGAACAGCGGCCGCCACTGCTCGCGGATCGACTGCACGCTGTCGAGGATCACCACCAGCACGCTGGTCACGATGACCGCGATCAGCGCGAGGTCGAACATCAGCCCGGCGCGCGTGTCGGCCTCGAAGATCACCGTGAAGAGCCGGCGCCGCCAGCCCGCGGCCGGCTTGTCGAAGCGCGCGTCGGTGTCCGAGGAGAGAGCGAAGGTCCGGGCGGTGGAGTCGGTGTTCGGTCGGGTCATCTTGCAGCGGGCCGGAGGTCACGGTGGCGCCATTGTGGCGATCTGCGGCGATGTCGATTTATTCGGTTACGTTTCTTGCGCAATGAAGTGCCGCGGGCCGCGGGCGCGTTCTTACGATAGTCGTTTTGTCGAGGAGCTCCCCATTGGCCACACAGTCCCCTTTTTTCGGCAAGCGTGATCGTGACAGCGATTCGTTGACCTCCCGCCCCGCACCGCTGGTGGGTTCGGGCACCAACCTCTCGGGCGCGCCCGTGAATCCCTCGTCGCTCACGGCCCAGCAAGGTGGCCTGGGCGCGGCACCCGCCCCTGCGGCCAAGGAAGGCGGCAGCAAGCTCACCGTCGGCCCGAACATCAAGCTCAAGGGCGTCGAGATCACCGACTGCGACACCCTGGTCGTCGAAGGCCTGGTCGAGGCCACGATGGACTCGCGCCTGATGCAGATCGCCGAGCAGGGCGAGTTCAAGGGCTCGGCCGAGATCGACATCGCCGAGATCCGCGGCGTGTTCGACGGCAACCTGACGGTGCGCGAGAAGCTCGTGATCCACGCGACCGGCAAGGTCACGGGCAAGATCCGCTACGGCAAGATCGTGATCGAGGAAGGCGGCCAGATCTCGGGCGAGATCAGCTTCGGCGCCAAGCCGGCGCTGCAGGCCGCGGCCTGATCCCGCTGCCCCGCCCCGCTACGCTTCGGGCGGGGTCCATCCCAGGCGCTCCAGCAGGGCACCGGCCGCGGCCGGTGCCTTTTCCTTGGCGCCGTTGATGAAATAGACGAAGACCTCGCGCTTCTTCGGCGACGCGGTCCACGTCTTCGCGCGCTCGGCCCAGGCGTCGAGCGCCTTGGGCGCGTAGCCCGCCTTGAGCTTGGCGTCGGCCATCATGAGCCGTGCGTACGCGACCTCGCCCTCGGGCTCCTCGAACGAGGGAAACTTGTCCGCGTCGGTGAACACCGTCGACACCTTGTACTTCTTCGCGAGCGCCAGGTAGGCGGGCGTGATGAAGCTCTCGTGGCGCACGTCCATCACGTGGCGCAGCGCGCGGCTGCCGTCCTTCTTCGGCAGCAGCGTGAGGAAGGCCTCGAAGTCCTCGGCGTCGAACTGCTTGGTCGGCATGAACTGCCACACGATCGGCCCGAGCTTGTCGCCGAGCTCCGCGGGGCCGCTGTCGATGAAGCGCTCGATCGAATCCTTCGCGCTCGCGAGCAGCTTGCGGTTGGTCGCGAAGCGCGAGGCCTTCATCGAGAACACGAAGTCCTCGGGCGTCTCGTCGCGCCACTTGCGGAAGGTCTCGGGCTTGAAGGTGCTGTAGTAGGTGCCGTTGATCTCGATCGCGCTGACCCTGCGGCTCGCAAAGCCCAGCTCCTTCGCATGCGCGAGGCCCTTGGGATAGAAGTTGTCGCGCCAGGGCTCGTAGGTCCAGCCGCCGATGCCCACACGGATGTCCGGGGTCCGAGTCGATGATGGCTTGCTCACATTGCGCTTTCGGGTTGAGATCGCCGCACTCTACGCGCGCTCGCCCGGAGGCGCAAAATGCGTTCTTTTGGTCCGCGGAGAACCCACCGATGAACGCCCCCCTGCACCGCGAAATGCCCGCCGGCACGCTCGACGCCGAGCGCGCCCTGTCCGACGTCACCGCCCAGTGGGACGGCGACATCCTGAAGCAGCTCACCGACTACATCGCGATCCCGGCCAAGTCGCCGGGCTTCGACAAGGACTGGTCGGCCAACGGCCACCTCGACACCGTGCTGCGCAACGCCGCGGCCTGGGTCGAGGCGCAGAAGGTCGAGGGGC
The DNA here is from genome assembly GCA_966095775.1 of uncultured Variovorax sp. GTDB lineage: Bacteria > Pseudomonadota > Gammaproteobacteria > Burkholderiales > Burkholderiaceae_C > Variovorax. The sequence continues at coordinate 11,082 of CBHTTS010000015.1, forward strand.
TCCGGCTCGAGATCGTGCGCCTCGAGGGGCGCACGCCGGTGCTGTTCTTCGAAGTGCCGGCCAGCGGCACCGCGATGCGCGAGACGGTGCTGATGTACGGCCACCTCGACAAGCAGCCCGAGTTCACCGGCTGGCGCAGCGACCTCGGCCCCTGGACGCCCAAGTACGAGAACGGCCTGCTCTACGGCCGCGGCGGCGCCGACGACGGCTACGCGGTCTACGCGAGCATCGCGGCGCTGAAGGCGCTCAAGAACCAGGGCGCGGCCCATCCGCGCATCGTCGGCCTGATCGAGACCTGCGAGGAAAGCGGCTCCTACGACCTGCTGCCCTACGTCGACGCCCTGCGGCCGCGGCTCGGCGAGGTCGAGCTCGTGATCTGCCTCGACTCGGGCGCCGGCAACTACGACCAGCTCTGGCTCACGACCTCGCTGCGCGGCATGGCCAGCGGCACGCTCAAGGTCGAGGTGCTGACCGAAGGCATCCACTCGGGCGATGCCTCGGGCCTCGTGCCTTCGAGCTTCCGCATCATGCGCCAAGTGCTCGACCGTCTCGAAGACAGCAAGACCGGCCGCCTGCTGCCCGCGAGCTTCCACTGCGAGGTGCCGGCCGACCGGCTCGCGCAGGCGAAGGCCACGGCCGCGATCCTCGGCGACGAGGTCTACAAGCGCTTTCCCTGGGCGCACTACGACTGCGGCGGCTCGACCGTGTTCGCGCTGCCCACCACCACCGACCCGGTCGAGGCGCTGCTCAACCGCACCTGGAAGCCCACGCTGTCGGTGACCGGCGCCGAGGGCTTCCCGGCGCTCAAGGACGCGGGCAACGTGCTGCGTCCCTACACCGCGTTCAAGCTCTCCCTGCGGCTGCCGCCGCTGGTCGATGCGGCCCAGGCGGTGCAGGAGCTGAAAACGCTGCTCGAGGACAACGCGCCCTACCAGGCCCGCGTGACCTTCGAAAGCGGCGGCGGCGCCACCGGCTGGAACGCGCCCACGATCACGCCGTGGTTCGAGGATGCGCTCAACAAGGCCTCGAAGGCGCATTTCGGTGCGTCCTGCGGCTACATCGGCCAGGGCGGCACGATCCCGCTGATGAACATGCTGAGCGCGGGCTTCCCGACGGCCCAGATGATGGTCTGCGGCGTGCTCGGCCCGAAGAGCAATGCGCACGGCCCGAACGAATTCCTGCACGTGCCCTATGCGAAGAAGCTCACGGCCGCGGTCGCCGAAGTGATCGCCGCGCTGCCGGCCGCGCACCGCGCCGAGGCGCAGGCGGCCTGAAGCCGGCCGGCCTCAGGCGTTCGCGGCCGCCGCGCGGCGGTTGCGCCGCGCGAGCCACAGCAGCGCGGCGCCGGTGACCGCCACCGGCAACAGCGAGCCGTAGTTCAACAGCTGCCAGCCCTGCGTGGTGACCAGCACGCCCGAGGCGAACGAGGTCAGCGCGAGCGTGCCGAACACGCAGAAGTTGAGCGCGCCCTGGGCCCGGTCGCGTTCTTCGGGCGCATAGGCCGTGAGCGACAGCGTGGTGCTGCCGGTGAACAGGAAGTTCCAGCCCACGCCCAGCAGGAACAGCGCCGCGAGGAAGTGGTGCAGGTCCACGCCCGAGAGCGCGATCGCGATGCAGGCGAAATTGAGCGCGAGCCCCGCGCCCATCACCGGCAGCGCGCCGAAGCGGCGGATCAGGTGGCCGGTGAAGAAGCCCGGCGCGAACATGCCGATCACATGCCACTCGAGCACCAGCGCGGCGTCCGAGAACGGCAGGCTGCAGACCTGCATCGCGATCGGCGTGGCGGCCATCAGCAGGTTCATCACGCCGTAGCCGAGCGCGCCCGCCGCGGCCGCGACGATGAAGACCGGCTGCCGCATGATCTCGGCCAGCGGGCGGCCGGTCGATCCCTGCTGCCGCGGCGGCGCGGGCGGGAAGTCGATGAAGGCCATCAGCAGCATCGCCAGCAGCGCCACTGCCGCGAGCGCCAGGTAGGCGCCCGCGAACGGCACCGCGAAGGCGTCGCGCGTGAGCGCGGCGAGGTTGGGCCCGGCCACGGCGCCGATCAGGCCGCCAGCCATCACCAGCGAGACCGCCTTCTCGCGCCAGGCCGGCGCTGCGAGTTCGGCCGCCGCGAAGCGGTAGAGGCTCGCGTTGGCGGCGTAGCAGCCGGCCACCACGGTGGCGAAGCAGAGCAGCCAGAAGTTCTTCGAGACCGCGGCGAAGGCGCACAGCAGTGCCGAGCCGAGCGCCACCGCGAGCCCGATCTGGAACGAGCCGCGGCGCCCGAAGCGCTGCTGCGTGCGCGCCACCAGCCCGGTGGCGAGCGCGCCGCCGACCACGTAGCCCATCACCGGCAGCGTGGCCATCCAGCCGCGCGGCGCGATGCTCAGCCCGACCAGGCCGTTGATCGCGATGAAGGTGACGTTGTTGGTCAGGAACAGACCCTGGCAGATGGCCAGGAGCCAGAGGTTGCGGTTCATGGCGGCGAGGCGAAAAAAAGCGCCCGGGCGGGCGCGGGACGAGACGCGGATGGCGGCTCAGGGCTGCCGGTTCTGCAGCAGCGCGCCGAGCGTGCCGAGCAGGTCGTTCGGATTGTCCACGCCCTGCTCGGGCAGCCGGCCGTTGGGCGTGAGCCGGTCGATCAGCACCGGCAGCATCGTCGCCAGCATCGGCAGCAGCGTCTGGGCGTTGATGCCGAGCTTCGAGGCGATGTTCGCGATGGTGTCGCTGCCGAGCGCATCCTGCACCTGTTCGCCGGAAACCGGCCGGTTCTCGCCGGTGCCGATCCAGGAGCCGATCACGTCGCCCATGCCGGCCTGTTCGAACTTCGAGACCAGCCCGCCGAGTCCTCCCTGGCCGCCGTTGTTGGCCAGCAGCGTGCCGAGCGCGCCCGCCAGGCCGCCGAGATCGCCCAGGCCCGCGCCGCCCTGGGTTGGCTGCTGCGCGCCTGCGCCGCCGAGCACCTGACCGAGTACCGAATCGAGCATTCCCATGGCCGTTTCCTCATGTGTGTAAGAAAAGAACTGCCGCATTGTGCGGGCGGCGGGCTGGCGTGCCGGCGGCGGCAGGGCCGCTTTCCCGGCGTGAGCGTGACAAATTACTTGGTGCGCGCCGGCCGCTTGGGCAGCAGCGCGGGGCTGACCCCCTGCACGCCCACGAGGCCGAGCACCGTGACGAGCGAATTCTGCGCGCCCTTCCAGGCGTCTGTCACGTCGATCGACTCGCTGAGCGCATGGAAGCCCGCGGCCTTGCCGCCGCCGCCGATGATGATGGCGGGAACGCCGTACGACATCGGCACGTTGGCGTCGGTGCTGCCGCCGCGCAGCAGCGTCTTGTGGCCGAAGGCGCTGTTCGAGCGCGTCGCGGCCTCGACGATCACCGAGTCCGGCGGCGTGCGGCCGCCCGGGCGGTCGCCGATCAGCTTGTTGCTGACGCTCAGCGTGCTCACGTTCCAGCGCTTGTTCTCCTCGGCCACGGCCTCGTCGATGGCCGCGAGGATCTTCTTCTCGGTCTCGAGCAGCGAGGCCATGTCGTCGGAGCGGATGTCGATCGCCATGCGCGCATCGGGCGCGATCGTGTTGACCGAGGTGCCGCCGCCCACGGTGCCGACGGTGAAGGTGGTCTTCGGGAAGCTCGGCGTGCGCACCTCGGCGATCTTCGCGATCGCGCGGCCCATGCCGTGGATCGCGCTCGGCACCTGGCCGAAGGCCGCGAAGCTGTGGCCGCCGGGGCCCTTGAACGTGACCTCGTAGCGGTGGCTCGCGGTGCCGAGGATCAGCACGTTGCCGTCGGGCGAGGGCTCGAGGCCCACCATGCCGTCGATGTCGAGGTGGTCGCGGAAGATCGCCTTCATGCCGCGCAGGTTGCCGAGCTCCTCCTCGCCGACGTTGGCGACGAACAGCAGGTCGCCCACGGTCTGGATCTTCTGGTCGTTGAGCACCTTGAGCCACGACAGCAGCACCGAGAGGCCGCGCGTGTCGTCGCCGATGCCCGGCGCGTGGAGCTTGCCGTCGCGCTCCTTCACCTTCACGTCGGTGCCGGCGGGAAAGACCGTGTCGAGGTGCGCGGAGATCAGCAGCTTCGGGCCGTTGCCCGTGCCCTTGCGCAGGCCGACCACGTTGCCTTCGGCGTCGATCTTCGCGTCGGCGAGGCCGAGCGCCTTCATGCGCGCGAGGAAGGCCTCGGCGCGCTTCTGCTCCTTGAACGGCGGCGCCTCGATCTCGGTCAGCATCTTCAGGTCCTCGATCGATCGCTCGTGGTCGGCCTTGACCGCATCGAGCAGCTTCTGCACCGCGGGTGCGGCGAGCAGCTGCGTGAAGGCCTTGTCGACCTCGGGCGAGACCTGGGCCGGCGTCGGCGCGACGGCGTTGTTCTGGGCCTGCGCGCCCTGCACCGCGCAGAGCATCGCGAGGACCAGGGGAGCGAGGGGGGCGAAGCGGCGGAGCGCGCGGGGCGGGCGGAGCATGGCGTGAAGGTCCTTTTCGGTCGTGGTGAAGATGGATGGAACGGGGCCCGCGCGAGCCCCGCTACGCAGACGGCTCGGCGAGCGCCGCCAGCGCCGCGAGCGCGGCGGTTTCGGCGCGCAGCACGCGCGCGCCGAGCGTGACCGGCACGAAGCCGCGGGCCAGCGCCTCCTGCTCCTCGGCGCCGCTCAGGCCGCCCTCGGGGCCGCTGAGCACGAGCACCGGGGCGTCCGCGCCTGCCGGTGCCGCCGCCTCGGCGATGCGCCGCGTGCCGGGGGCGAGGCTCAGCACCAGCCGCAGCGTGCCCGGGCCCGCGTCGGCCCAGTCGTCCTGGTTCGCGAAGGCCTGCACCGGATGGATCCGCGGCACGCGGTTGCGGCCGCACTGCTCGCAGGCCGCGATCGCGACCGCCTCCCAGTGCGCGCGCTTCTTCTCGGCGCGCTCGCCCGCGAGGCGCAGCACCGCGTGCGCGGTCATGAGCGGCCGGATGCTCGCTGCGCCGAGCTCGGTGGCCTTCTCGACCAGCCAGTCCATGCGCTCGTTGGCCGGCATGCCGACGGCCAGGTGCACCGCGCGCGGCGCCTCGCGCTCGACGGCGGAATGCGCGCCCACGGTCACGCTGACCTCGCTGCGTCCCATGCGCTCGACCGTCGCGGCGTATTCGCCGCCCGTGCCGTCGAACAGGGTGAGCGCGTCGCCCGGCTGCATGCGCAGCACCTGCACGTGGCGCGCCGCGCCCGGCGGCAGCACGAGCGTGGCGCCGGCGGCCAGGGGCACGGCGCAGTGGAAGCGCGGCATCCCCGGACTAGACCCTGCCGTAGGCGTAGCCCACGAGCGGCGAGGTGCCTTCGATCTCGTCGATCACGCGCAGCAGCGGCGTCAGCTCGTTGTAGCGGCCGGCCGTGGCGCGGATGTAGCCGATGAAGCGCGGCGTGTCCGCGAGGTAGCGCGGCTTGCCGTCGCGCAGCGTGAGCCGCGCGAAGATGCCCGCGACCTTGAGGTGGCGCTGCAGCCCCATCCATTCGACCGCGCGGTAGAAGGCGCCGAAGTCCGCGTCGACCGGCAGCCCGGCCTTGCGCGCGGCTTCCCAGTAGCGGACCGTGACGTCGAGCACGAATTCCTCGTCCCAGCTCAGGAAGGCGTCGCGCATCAGGCTCGCGATGTCGTAGGTGATCGGGCCGTGCACCGCATCCTGGAAGTCGAGCACGCCGAGCGCGTCGCCTGCCGTGCCGCTCCCCAGGAGGTTGCGCGGCATGAAGTCGCGGTGCACGTAGACGGCCGGGGCGGCGAGGTTGCTCTCGACGATCAGCGCGAAGCTGCGATCGAGCCGCTCCCTGAGCTTGCCTTCGACCGCGACGCCGCGGTGGCGCCCGATGTACCAGTCGGGGAACAGCGCGAGCTCGCGCTCGAGCAGCGCCCGGTCGTACGGCGGCAGCACGCCCGGCTTCGAGGCCAGCTGCCAGCGGATCAGCGCGTCGATCGCCTGGGCGTAGAGCGGCCGCGCCGCGTCGGGGCGGGCCGGGTCGATCACGTCGAGCATGGTCCGCTGCCCGAGGTCGTCGAGCAGCAGGAAGCCGTTCGCCCGGTCCCATTCGAGCACCTGCGGCGCGCGCACGCCGGCCTCGGCCATGAGCCGCGCGACCTGCACGAAGGGCTCGCTGTTCTCCTTGTCGGGCGGCGCGTCCATCACGATGCGGGTGCGCGCCCCGCCTTCGGCGTCGATGCGGAAGTAGCGGCGGAAGCTCGCGTCGGCCGACGCGAGCCGCACCGTGCCGGCCCGCAGGCCGTGCGCGCCGGCGATGCCGGCCAGCCAGGCCTCGAAGGCGGCGGCCCGCTGCGGATCGGCCCAGGTCACGGGGGTGGCGGGGGAGGCCGGCTCGGCGGCCGGGAGCGGGGGTGCTGTCATGGATAATCGATTCTACAAATCCGCCTGGCGCGGCAACTCCCGCGGCCTTGCAAGTCGAACGGTGTTGCCGCCGGCTTCTGCAACCTGCCGGCCTGCCGCGCCGTCCTCCCGACGATCCTTCGTTCCTGACCGATGCCTACGATCCAAAGCTCCCCCGTTTGGCACCTAGTGCGCTCCGAGCCCGGACCGGGCGGCGTGCGGGCCGTTTCCGGAACGACGCGGCGGAGCGCCTGATGCACGGGCGTGCTGCTGTCTTGCGGCGCTCCGGCCCGCCCCTGCCACTGGCCGTGCTGTCGCTGGCGCTGCTGCATGCGCACGGCGCCTCGGCCCAGCCGGCCGGCGGGCTCGACGGCCCGCTCACGCTCAAGCGCACGCCGCAGCTGACCGAGACGCTGCCCGAGGCGGTGCGCAGCCAGCTGCCGAGCCTGATCACGGGCGACCGCCTCTCCGGTCGCCAGGACCTCGAGACCATCGTCGAAGGCAACGCCACGCTGCGCCGCGGCGACGTCGCGATCACCGCGGACCGGCTCGAGTACTACCAGCCCGAGGACCGCGCGCGCGCCACCGGCAACGTGCGCGTCAACCAGGCGGGCAACGTCTACGAGGGCCCCGAGCTCCAGCTCAAGCTCGAGACCTTCGAGGGCTTCTTCAACAACGTGCGCTACAGCTTCCTCTCGACCGGCGGTCACGGCGAGGCGCAGCGCATCGACTTCGTCGACAGCAACGTCTCGGTGGCCCGCCAGGCCACCTACACCACCTGCCGCCGCGAGGACTACCCGGGCTGGATGCCGGCCTGGCTCCTGAGCGCGGCGACGCTGACCACCGACACCGAGGAGAACGTCGGCGTCGCGACGAACGCGCGGCTGAGCTTCATGGGCATCAGCAGCCCGCCGCTGCCGAGCGTGAGCTTCCCGCTGTCGAACGAGCGCAAGAGCGGCCTGCTGCCGCCGACGATCGGGCTCGACAACACCAACGGGCTCGAGATCTCGCAGCCCTACTACTGGAACATCGCGCCGAACCGCGACGCCACCTTCACGCCGACCCTGATGAGCAAGCGCGGCCTGAACCTCGGCTCGGAGTTCCGCTACCTCGAGAAGCAGTACAGCGGCAGCATCCGCGTCGACTTCATGGGCAGCGACCGGCTCGTGGGCCAGCGCTACAACGAGTCGCGCGCCGCCCAGCTGGAGCAGTTCGCCAACGGCGAGATCGCGGCCTCGGCCCTGAGCTTCGGCCGGCGCCCGAGCACCAAGCGCTGGGGCATCTGGGCCAACCACCACCAGGACTTCGACGCCAAGGCGCTCGGCCTCGACTCGCTGTCGGCCAACATCAACATCAACCGCGTCAGCGACGACGACTACTGGCGCGACTTCACGCGCACGCCGACGCTGGCGCAGCGCCAGCTGCCCAACGAAGGCTCGCTCAACTGGAGCAAGGGCGACTGGAGCGGCGGCATCCGCGCGCTGCGCTACCAGACGCTGCAGTACAACCTGTCGCCGATCGTGCCGTCGTACGACCGCATGCCGCAGATCACGGCCAACTACAACAAGTACGACTGGCACGGCTTCGACGTCTCGCTGAACCTCGACTACACGCGCTTCCGGGTCAACACCATCCTCGCGGGCCAGCCGGGCTTCGACCCGGTGCAGCAGTCGCAGCCCGACGGCGACCGCGCGCTCGCGATCGCGAGCATCAGCCGGCCGTTCATCACGCCGAGCTCGTTCGTGATCCCGAAGCTGCAGCTGAACACGGCGTCCTACAACTACTACCTGCCGCAGTCGGACATCCCGAAGCTCACGCTCAACGGCGTCACCTACGTCAACGGCGTGCGCTACGACCCGAATTCGCTCTACTTCTTCGGCACCTCGAGCAACCGCACGGTGCCGACCTTCAGCCTCGACAGCGGGTTGATCTTCGAGCGCGACGCGAGCTATTTCGGCCGCGCCTTCCGCCAGACGCTCGAGCCGCGCGCGTACTACGTCTACACGCCGTACCGCAACCAGAGCATGCTGCCGAACTACGACTCGGCGCAGAACGACTTCAGCTTCGCGACCATCTATACCGAGAACGCGTTCTCGGGCAACGACCGCATCTCCGACACCAACACGCTCACGCTCGGCGTCACGTCGCGGCTGATCGACCCCGACACCGGCGCCGAGGCCGCGCGCTTCGGCGTGGCGCAGCGGCTGCGCTTCAGCGACCAGCGCGTCACACTGCCGAACGGCACGCCGGTGACCGACCGCGCGAGCGACCTGCTCCTGGGCGCGCAGATCAACTGGACGCCCAAGTGGAGCCTCGACACCGTCGTCCAGTACAACCCCGACACCCAGCGCTCGGAGCGCGCCGCCGTCAGCGCGCGCTACAACCCCGGGCCGTACCGCAACCTCAGCGCCGCGTTCCGCTACCAGGCGCCGAGCACGCCGACCGCGACCGACGGCAACAAGTCCATCGACCTCGGCTGGCAGTGGCCGATCAACGACCTCTGGGGCGACAAGGGCAAGGACCTGGGCCCGGGCAAGGGCCAGGGCGGCGGACGCTGGTACGCGGTGGGGCGGCTCAACTACAGCCTGCAGGACAGGAAGCTCACCGACGGCGTGCTCGGCTTCGAGTACGACGGCTGCTGCTGGATCGGGCGCGTGGTGCTGCAGCGCATCACCACGGGCCAGGTGACGGCCAACACCCGCATCATGTTCCAGCTCGAATTCGTCGGCTTCTCGAGCATCGGATCGAGCCCCATGCAGACGCTGCGCTCCAACATCCAGCGCTACCAGCCGCTGCGCACGCCCACCGAAGGGCCGAGCCGCTTCACCAATTACGACTGACGATCGACAACGCCATGAAACACACCCGTTCCCTCCTCATCCTGGGCTGCCTCGTGGCACTGGGCGCCAGCGCGATCGCGCAGGGGCTGCGTCCTGGCGGCGGCGCCGGCATCACCGACATCATGCGCGCCGGCCCGCGCCTGGCGCCGCCCGCGCCGCGCACCGCGCCGTCGAGCGCGCCGCCGGTGCAGCGCGCGGCCGAGTACATCGTGGCGCTGGTCAATTCCGAGCCGATCACCAACACCGAGGTGCAGACGCGCGTCACGCGCCTGGTGCAGGAGAACCCCGAAGCCGAGCGCGTGCCGCGCGCCGAGCTCACGCGACTGGTGCTCGAGCGCCTGATCACCGAGCGCGCGCAGCTCCAGCTCGCGAAGGAAAGCGGCATCAAGGTGGACGACGTCGCGATCGACCAGGCCGAGCAGACCGTGGCGCGGCAGAACCAGCTCAGCGTCGAGGAACTGCGCCGCCGCGTGGTGGCCGAGGGCATCTCGCCGCGCGAGTTCCGCAACGACCTGCGCGACCAGCTGCTGCTCACGCGCCTGCGCGACCGCGAGGTCGAGCAGAAGGTCAAGGTCAGCGACGCCGAGGCCGACGAGTACCTGCGCGACCAGCGCAACGCGCCCACCAAGGACGCGGCGCTGCAGAACATCAACCTCGCCCACCTGCTGGTCGCGGTGCCCGAGAACGCGACCGACGCCCAGGTCGCCACGCTGCAGCAGAAGGCCCAGGGCCTCGCGCAGCGCGCGCGTTCGGGCGAGGACTTCGCCAAGCTGGTGCAGGAGAACTCCGATTCGCCCGACCGCGCCAACGGCGGCGCCATCGGCATGCGCAGCGCCGACCGCTATCCCACGCTGTTCGTCGAAGCGGTGCAGTCGACGCCGGTCAACGGCATCGCCGGGCCGATCCGCTCGGGCGCGGGCTTCCACGTGCTCAAGGTGCTCGCCAAGGCCCAGGTCGGCACGGGCGACGCCACCGTGACGCAGACCCACGTGCGCCACATCCTGCTGCTCAACGACGCCAAGCGCACCACCGCGCAGGCCGTGGCCCAGCTGGCCGAGTTCAAGCGCCGCCTGCAGGCCGGCACGGCCGATTTCGCGGGCCTCGCGCGCGACAACTCGCAGGACGCGAGCGCCAAGGAAGGCGGCGACCTCGGCTGGTCGCGGCCGGGGCAGTTCGTGCCGGAGTTCGAGGAGGCCATGGACCGTCTCGCGCCGGGCCAGATCAGCGATCCGGTGGTGTCGCGCTTCGGCGTGCACCTGATCCAGGTGGTCGGCCGGCGCGAATCCAAGCTCACCCAGGCCGAGCAGCGCGAGGCCGCGCGCGCGGTGCTGCGCGAGCAGCGCGTCGAGGAAGCCTTCAAGACCTGGGTGCAGGAAGTGCGCGCGCGCGCCTACGTCGAATACCGCGAGCCGCCGCAGTCCTGATGGCGCAGCACGTCGCCAGGAAGCGGTTCGGGCAGCACTTCCTGTCCGACGGCGGCATCATCGATGCGATCGTGCGCGAGATCGCGCCGCAGCCCGGCGATGCGATGGTCGAGATCGGCCCGGGGCTCGCGGCGCTCACGCAGCCGCTGGTCGAGCGGCTCGGCCGCCTCACGGTCATCGAGCTCGACCGCGACCTTGCGAAGCGCCTGCGCGCGCATCCACAGCTCGACGTGATCGAGTCCGACGTGCTCAAGGTCGACTTCGCCGAACTGGCCGGCCGCTTCGCCACGCCGCTGCGCGTGGTGGGCAACCTGCCCTACAACATCTCCTCGCCGATCCTGTTCCACCTGCTCGACGTGGCCCACCTCGTGGCCGATCAGCACTTCATGCTGCAGAAGGAAGTGATCGACCGCATGGTCGCGCGTCCGGCCACCGCCGACTACGGCCGGCTCAGCGTGATGCTGCAGTGGCGCTACGCGATGGAGAACGTGCTGTTCGTACCGCCCGAAAGCTTCGATCCGCCGCCGCGGGTCGACAGCGCGGTGGTGCGCATGGTGCCGCTCGCCGAGCCGCCCGCCGTCGATGCCGCGCGTCTCGGTGAGATCGTGCAGGTCGCGTTCAGCCAGCGGCGCAAGCTCGTGCGCCACACCCTCGGCCGCTGGCTCGAGCAGCAGGGCTTCGCCGGCGGCTTCGACCTGCAGCGCCGCGCCGAGGAAGTGCCGGTGGCCGAATACGTCGCGCTCGCGCAGGCCGTTCCGCCGCGCCCATGAAAAAAGCCCGCCGGGCGGCGGGCTTTATCCAGGTCTGGCGGGGCGTTCAGGCTGCTGCCAGCCAGTAACCGGCGTTGAAGGGGCTGCTCATGCGCAGCGCGAGCGGCGAGACGTCGACCAGTTTGTCGGTCGGCATCTTCTCGCCTTCGGGTTCCGCAGCGGCCGCATTCGCGGTGTTGCCGTTGATTTCGATGCCATCGAGTGCTGCGCCGTTCGGCTGAGCCTCGTTCGCCCGTTCTGCTTGGCTGGTGGATGCAGAACGGGCTACAGAAAAGAATAGAAGCACCGGAACGGGACTTTCCGGTCTCCCCAGTAATCGGCGGCGTCGCGGAAGATGTCGAGCAGCTGCTCGCGCGCTTCCTTGTCGAACTTGGCGTTGGCCGGGATCTGCTCGAGCACGATCACGAAGCCGGGCTGCGGGCCCGATTTATGCAACGGATCGGTCATGCAGTCGTACAGCGCGTCGAAGTTCTTGCCGAAATGCGCCGGAAAGGTGAACTGCTGGGCGATCAGGTCCAGCACGTCCTGCTTGGTCTGGGCGTTGCCCAGGTTGGCGTACAGGAAATGCTGGCCGGCGGCGTTGGCCGCTTCCTGCAGCTCGTTCACGCGGAAGGCGCGAATCGACTGCACGATGTTCGGGCGCACGGAACGAAGGGAAAGTGTCATCTCCGCTGTTTTTTCCATAGTCATCATCATGTCTTCGGCGCGCTTCGGCGCACCGTTCAAATCTCTGTCATCGCTCATGGCGCGATCCGCCTGAAACTCGCATAGTGGTCCGCCGTGTACCAGCAGGCCTCGGGCGCCGTGGGCCGCTCGCCGCCGCAAACGATGCGCCGGGCGCCGCGGTTGCGCGCGCCGGGGGTGGTCACCGTGTATTCGCGGTAGTGACCGCGCCGGGCCGGCGGCAGCAGACGTTCCCGATTGCCGAACACCGTGCCGTCCTTGTCGTACCGGAAAGGGCCACCGTTGAGGATGGCTTCGTAGGTGCGCTGGCCCTGCACGGGCAAGTCGGACAGGGCGATGGTTTCCTGGGCGGACTTCCCGGCGCCGAACCATTCGCGGGCCCCTGCCCCCGTCGCCAAGGCCGCCAGCATCAAGCCGGTGAGCGCAAACTTAGTGACTGAAGACGTGATCGAGGCGTAAGCCGCCATGGGGCACCACAAGAAAGGAGCGGGATTCCGAACCGGCGGCAACCTTGGGGTTAACCCGCAAATTCAAGCCCGCGAGTGTGCACCACGCTGGCGAAAATAGCAAGCGACTGCCCAAAGTTTGAGCAGTGCCAGGGGTGGGAAGTGGTGCCCTAAGTGGGCAGCCACTCTCCTTTTGGGGCTTATCGCTCGGCGTTGGCGTCGGCCACCGTCAGAGCTGTCATGTTGACGATGCGCCGCACCGTCGCACTCGCGGTCAGGATGTGCACGGGTTTGGCCGCGCCGAGCAGCACGGGGCCGATCGCGATGTTGCCGCCTGCCGCCGTCTTGAGCAGGTTGTAAGAAATATTGGCTGCGTCGATGTTCGGGAAAACCAGCAGGTTGGCGTCGCCCGCGAGCGCGCTGTGCGGCATCACGACCGCGCGCTGCTTGCTGTCGAGCGCCACGTCGCCGTGCATCTCGCCGTCCACTTCGAGCCAGGGCGCCTGCACGCGCAGCAGGTCGAGGGTCTTGCGCATCTTGACCGCGCTCGGCTCGTTGCTGGTGCCGAAGTTCGAATGCGACAGCAGGGCCGCCTTCGGCTTGAGGCCGAAGCGCATCATCTCCTCGGCCGCCATCGTCGTGATCTCGGCCAGTTCCTCGGGCGAGGGGTCGTAGTTGACGTGGGTGTCGACCAGGAAGACCTGGCGGTCGGGCAGGAGCAGGCCGTTCATGCAGGCGTAGACCGGCACGTCCTGCGGCGTGCTCGCGCAGCCGCCCGGGCGCTTGCCGATCACCTGGTCGATGTAGTGCAGGTGGATCAGCGTGGTGCCCCAGGTGCCGCAGATCATGCCGTCGACCTCGTCCTTGTGCAGCAGCATGGCGCCGATCAGCGTCAGGCGGCGGCGCATCTCGATCTTGGCGGTCTGCACCGTCTGGCCCTTGCGCTCGGTCATGCGGTGGTAGGTCTGCCAGAAGTCGCGGTAGCGGTGGTCCTGCTCGACGTTGACCACGTCGTAGTCGAGCTCTTCCTTCAGCCGCAGGCCGAACTTCTCGATGCGCTGCGCGATGATGGCCGGACGGCCGATCAGCGTCGGGCGAGCGATGCCTTCGTCGACCACGATCTGCGCGGCGCGCAGCACGCGCTCCTCCTCGCCCTCGCAATAGGCCACGCGCTTCTTCGCGGCGCGCTTGGCGGCGTCGAAGATCGGCTTCATGGTGGTGCCCGAGGCGTAGACGAAGCTCTGCAGCTTGTCGCGGTAGGCGTCCATGTCCTTGATCGGGCGCAGCGCCACGCCGCTCTCCTCGGCCGCCTTGGCCACGGCCGGCGCGATCTTCATCATCAGGCGCGGGTCGAAGGGCTTCGGGATCAGGTACTCGGGGCCGAAGGTCAGCTTCTCGCCGACGTAGGCGGCCGCCACGCGCTCGCTCTGCTCGGCCTGGGCGAGCTCGGCGATCGCATGCACCGCGGCGATCTCCATCTCGTCGGTGATCGTGGTCGCACCGGAGTCGAGCGCGCCGCGGAAGATGTAGGGGAAGCACAGGACGTTGTTGACCTGGTTCGGGTAGTCGGTGCGGCCCGTGGCCATGATCACGTCGGGGCGCACCGCGTGGGCTTCCTCGGGCGAGATCTCGGGGTTCGGGTTGGCCAGCGCGAAGATCACCGGCCGCGGCGCCATCTGCGCCACCATCGCGGGCTTGAGCACGCCGCCGGCCGACAGGCCGAGGAACACGTCGGCGCCCTCGATCACCTCGGCCAGCGTGCGGGCCGAGGTCTTCTGCATGTACTGGCGCTTGTCGTCGTCCATGAGCTCGGTGCGGCCCTCGTAGACCACGCCCGCGAGGTCGGTCACGAACACGTTCTCGCGCTTCAGGCCCACCTTGAGCAGCAGGTTCAGGCAGGCCAGCGCGGCTGCGCCCGCGCCCGAGGTGACCAGCTTGACCTCGCTGATGTTCTTGCCCGCGACCTTGAGGCCGTTGAGCATGGCCGCGGCCACCGTGATCGCGGTGCCGTGCTGGTCGTCGTGGAAGACCGGGATCTTCATGCGCTTGCGCAGCTCGCGCTCGATGTAGAAGCAGTCGGGGGCCTTGATGTCTTCCAGGTTGACGGCGCCGAAGGTGGGCTCCAGCGCGGCGATCACGTCGACCAGCTTGGCCGGGTCCTTCTCGTCGATCTCGATGTCGAACACGTCCACGCCGGCGAACTTCTTGAACAGCACGCCCTTGCCCTCCATCACCGGCTTCGAGGCCAGCGGGCCGATGTCGCCGAGGCCGAGCACGGCCGTGCCGTTGGTGATCACCGCCACCAGGTTGCCGCGCGCGGTGTACTTGAAGGCGTTGGCCGGGTCCTTGACGATTTCCTCGCAGGGCGCTGCCACGCCGGGCGAATACGCGAGCGAGAGGTCGCGCTGGTTGACCATCTGCTTGGTGGCGGCGATGGCAATCTTGCCCGGCACCGGAAGCTCGTGGTACTCGAGGGCGGCGCGCCGCAGCTGCGCGCGCTTGTCTTCGGGCGTGGGGATCGATGAGGTCGAATCGGACATTGGCCGTTGCTCCTAGCAGCGCTTCTTCTGGGGGCGCCGATTGTAGACCTCGGCCCGGGACGGCATAGGCCGCACGGCCGAGGCAAGGCCACGGCCGGAGCGCGGCCATCCGTCAAGGCGCTGTGGCAATATGCGCAGATCGGGAAAAAATCACACGAGGAGCGACCATGGCCCTGATGGATTTCATCAAGAAGCAGTTCATCGACATCATCCAATGGACCGAGACGGGCGACGGCACGCTCGCCTGGCGGTTCCCGATGGCGGAGATGGAAATCCAGAACGGCGCCTCGCTCACCGTGCGCGAGTCGCAGGTCGCGGTGTTCGTCAACGAAGGCCAGGTGGCCGACGTGTTCGGCCCCGGCATGTACAAGCTCACGACGCAGACCCTGCCCGTGCTCACGTACCTCAAGAACTGGGACAAGCTGTTCGAGTCCCCGTTCAAGAGCGACGTCTACTTCTTCAGCACGCGCCAGCAGGTCGACCAGAAGTGGGGCACGCCGCAGCCGATCACGATCCGCGACAAGGACTTCGGCGCCGTGCGCCTGCGCGCCTTCGGCAACTACAGCTTCCGCATCGGCGACCCCAAGCTGTTCCACACCGAGATCTCCGGCACCCGCGACACCTACACCGTCGCCGACCTCGACGGCCAGCTGCGCGGGCTGGTGCTGCAGAACATCAGCAACGCGATCGCCTCGAGCGGCGTGCCCTTCCTCGACCTCGCGGCCAACCAGATCCAGTTCGCGCAGGCGCTCGCCGCGCAGCTGGTGCCCGAGTTCGAGAAGATCGGCATCAAGCTCGAGAACATCACGGTCCAGAACGTCTCGCTGCCCGAGGAGCTGCAGAAGATCCTCGACCAGAAGATCGGCATGGGCATGGTCGGCAACGACATGGGCAAGTTCATGCAGTACCAGACCGCCCAGGCGATCCCGAAATTCGCCGAGGGCGCGGGCCAGGGCGGCGGTATCGCCGGCGATGCCATGGGCCTCGGCGCCGGCGTGGCGCTCGGCCAGGTGCTGGCGCAGAACCTCGCGCAGGGCCTGAGCCCCGCCGCCGCGGCGCAGGCCGCGGCCACCCAGCAGCAGCCTGCGGTGGCGGTGGTGAGCCCCGCCGACGTCATGACCACGCTCGAGAAGCTCGGCGAGCTCAAGAGCAAGGGCATCCTGACCCAGGAAGAGTTCGACGCCAAGAAGGCCGAATTGCTCAAGAAGCTGGTCTAAGCACCGGCGATGGCTGAGCAACCAGGCGCCCAGCGCGCCTACCGTGCGCCCTGCCCCGGTTGCGGCGCGCCGGTCGAATTCAGGTCCGCGCAATCGACCCATGCGGTCTGTCCCTACTGCCAGAGCACCGTGGTGCGGCAGGGGGAGACGCTCGCGCGCGTGGGCAAGATGGCGGAGCTGTTCGACGACTTCAGCCCGCTGCAGCTGTTCGCATCGGGCCGCATCCAGGGCAAGCCCTTCACCATCGTCGGGCGGCTGCAGTACGGCCACCCGGGCGGCCGCTGGACCGAATGGATCGTCGCGCTCGACGGCGACCGCACCGGCATCCTGAGCGAGGACAACGGCGCCTACGTGTTCGCGCTGCCGTTCGCGCTGCAGCGCACCGCGCCGCCGCCGGCCGACCTGCGCGTGGGCGCGACCAGCGCCTTCAACGGCCAGAGCTACGTCGTCTCGTCGAACGAGCAGGTGGCGCTGCTGTCCGCGCAGGGCGAACTGCCGCACCTGCCGGAGCTCGGCCGGCCGTTCGCGATGGTCGAGCTGCGCAGCGAGAAGGGGCTGGTGCTGAGCCTCGACTACGGCACGCAGCCGCCCGGCGCCTACCTGGGCCGCGCGGTGGAGCTCGAAGACCTGCAGCTCACGGGGCTGCGCGACGAGTCGGCGAAGGAGGAGAAGGGCCGCGCCTTCAACTGCCCGAACTGCGGCGCGCCGGTCACGGTCAACCTCGCCGACAGCAAGAGCATCACCTGCGGCTCGTGCAACAGCATCATCGACCTCACGCAGGGCATCGGCGGCGAGCTCCGGCATGCCGAGCAGGACGAGCCCGTGCGGCCGCTGATCCCGCTCGGCAGCATCGGCCAGCTGCAGGGCGCGCAATGGCAGGTGGTGGGCTTCCAGCACCGCATGGGCGTCGAGCCCGGCGACGACGAGCACTTCGGCTGGAACGAGTACCTGCTCTACAACAAGAAGCGCGGCTTCAGCTTCCTCGTCGATGCCGAGGACGGCTGGAGCATGGTCAAGCCGACCACGGGCGCGCCGCAGATGGCCGAGAACGGCAGCAGCGCGAGCTACCTCGGCAAGCGCTACCAGCAGCAATACGCCTACAACGCCGAGACCACCTACGTGGCGGGCGAGTTCTACTGGCAGGTCGAGCGCGGGCAGAAGACCTTCAACCGCGACTTCGCCAACGGAAAGGCGCTGCTGTCGATGGAGCGCTCGGCCAACGAGCTCACCTGGTCGTCGGGCAACAAGCTCGACAGCGGCTTGGTCTCGGCCGCGTTCAAGCTCGACGACAAGAAGGACATGTTCACGCGCAGCGATGCCCTGCCGGTCAGCGCCGCCTCGGGCATGGGCTGCGGCACGATCATCCTGATCGCGATCGTGATCATCGTGCTGCTGATCATCCTGAGCACCTGCAGCAGCAGCAGCGGCTCGTCGAGCGGCTACCGCGGATCGGGCGGCTCCTACGGCGGCTACTCGAGCGGCGGCGGCCACAAATGAGGCGATTTCACTGATGTCCTGTTCTTTCCTTCCCACTGCTACTACGACTGGAGGTCCCCATGGGATTTGAATGGCTGAAACCGGGCGTGGTCCTCGGATCGCTCGTCTACGCGCTGATCGGCGTCGTGGTCTTCTGGCTGTGCTTCCTCATCATCGACAAGATCACGCCCTACGACCTGTGGAGCGAGATCGTCGAGAAGCAGAACGTCGCGCTCGGCCTCGTGGTCGCCGCCATGAGCCTGGGCATCAGCATCATCGTCGCCGCCGCCATCCATTGACCCAGCCCCGGATCTCGCGCGGGCCGCATCCGGTGGAGCTGGCCCTGCTCGCGAGCGTGTTCGTGGTCGCCGCCTGCGGCCTCGTCTACGAACTGACCGCGGCCGCGCTGAGCTCCTACCTGCTCGGCGACTCGGTGCTGCAGTTCAGCACCATCATCGGCACCTACCTGTTCGCGATGGGCGTGGGCTCGTGGCTCTCGCGCTACTTCGATCGCCAGCTGCCCGCGCACTTCCTTCGCATCGAGCTGCTGGTCGCGCTGGTCGGGGGCGCGCTGCCCGCGGTCCTCTTCCTCGCCAACGCCTACGTGCCCGGCGCCTTCCGGCTGCTGCTCTACGGGCTGGTGGTCGTGGTGGGCACGCTGGTCGGGCTCGAGATCCCGCTCGTGATGCGCATCCTCAAGCGCAACGTGGTGCTCAAGAACCTGGTCTCGCAGGTGCTGACCTTCGACTACCTCGGCGCGCTCGCGGTGTCGGTGGCCTTTCCGCTGATCCTCGTGCCGCAGCTCGGCATGATCCGCACCGGCCTGCTGTTCGGCTTCATGAACGCGGCCGTGGCGCTGTGGGCGCTCTGGCTGTTCCGCGACGAGATCCGGCGCGCCGGCGCGCACCTCGCGGCCTGCCTGCTCTCGCTGGCCGCGCTGGCCGCGGGCTTCGCGGGCGCCGACCGCATCACCACGCTGGCCGAAGACCGGTTCTACCAGGACCGCATCGTCTTCAGCGAGAGCTCGCCCTACCAGCGCATCGTCGTCACGCGCGGGCTGCAGGGCCACCGCCTGTTCCTCAACGGCAACCTGCAGTTCGCCGAGCGCGACGAGTACCGCTACCACGAGGCGCTGGTCCATCCGGCCATGGCCGCGCACGGCGCGCCGAAGAAGGTGGCGGTGCTCGGCGGCGGCGACGGCATGGCGGTGCGCGAGATCCTCAGGTACCCCTCGGTCGAATCGGTCACGCTGGTGGAGCTCGATCCGAACATGACGCGGCTGTTCGCCGGGCACGAGACCCTGGCCGCGCTCAACGCCCATTCGCTCTCGTCGCCGAAGGTGAAGATCGTCAACACCGACGCCTTCCAGTGGCTGCAGCAGGGCGGGGACGAGACCTTCGACGTGATCGTGGTGGACTTTCCCGATCCCACCAACTTCGCGATCGGCAAGCTCTACACCGGCAGCTTCTACGCGCTGCTCGACAAGCGCCTCGCGGCGAGCGGCTATGCGGTGGTCCAGACCACCTCGCCGCTGGTGGCGCGCAGGAGCTACTGGACCGTCGCGACCACCATCGAGTCGGTCGGCCTGCGCGCCACGCCCTACCACGCGCACGTGCCGAGCTTCGGCGAATGGGGCTTCATCCTCGCGAGCCACCGGCCCTACCGCCTGCCCGAAACGCTGCCCGCGGGGCTGCGCTTCCTCTCGCCGGCGACGCTGCCGCTGATGTTCGACTTCCCGGTCGACATGGCGCGCGTGCCCGCCGAGGTGAACCGGCTCTCCAACCAGACCCTGGTCACCACCTACGAGCGCGAGTGGGGCAAGGTCATGGGCCACTGAGGCGCGCACGGCCATGCAGCGGCGCGAATTCCTCGGCGTGGCGGGCGCGGCACTGGCGCTCGCGGGCTGCGGCGCGCAGCAGCCGGCGATCGAAGGCGGCTTCACCGGCGTCGACATGGCGCGCGGCCATGCCTTGCGCGACGGCGCGCTGGCGGCGGCGCGGCCCCCCGAGCGCACGCGCAGGACGCGGGTGCTGATCGCGGGCGGCGGCGTCGCGGGACTCGCGGCCGCGCGCGCGCTGCGGCTCGCGGGCGTCGAAGACTTCGCGCTGCTCGAACTCGAGGACAGCGCGGGCGGCAACGCGCGCGGCGGCATGGTCAACGGCATCGCCTGCCCGCTCGGTGCGCACTACCTGCCGGTGCCCGGCGACGATGCGCGCGAGGTCCAGGACCTGCTCGAGGAGCTCGGCCTGCGCCGACGCGTCGCGGGCCGCTGGGTCTACGACGAGCGCAGCCTCTGCCACAGCCCGCAGGAGCGCCTGTTCTTCCAGGGCGAATGGCAGGACGGCCTGCTGCCGGTGCACGGCGTCGGCGCGGCCACGCATGCGCAGTACCGCCGTTTCGCCGAGCGCGTCGACGCGCTCCAGCATGCGGCGCATTTCGCGATCCCCACCCTGCGCGCCGCGCTCACGCCCGAGCTGCTGGCGCTCGATGCGCAGCCCTTCGCGCGCTGGCTCGACAGCGAGGGCCTCGACGATCCGCAGCTGCGCTGGTACCTCGACTACTGCTGCCGCGACGACTACGGCGCCGGCATCGAGCAGGTCTCGACCTGGGCCGGCATCCACTACTTCGCGAGCCGGCACGGCTTCCATGCGCCGGGCGCCGACGCCGCCGGCGACGCGGGCGCGGAGCGCGAGGGCGTGCTCACCTGGCCGGAGGGCAACGGATGGCTCACCCAGCGGCTCGCCGCGCCGCTCGGCGGGCGGCTGCACACGGGGCAGGTCGTCACGCGCATCGCCGAACAGCGCGGTGGCGTCGAGGTCGACGCGTGGGACGCCGCATCGAAGACGCTGGTGCGCTGGCAGGCCGAGCGCTGCATCGTCGCGCTGCCGGTCTTCATCGCCGCGCGCGTGGTCGAGAATGCGCCCGCGCTGCTCACCGCCGCCGCCGCGCAGCTGCGCCATGCGCCGTGGCTGGTCGCCAACGTGCACCTGCGCGCGCCGCTCGCCGACCGTCCCGGCGCCGCGCCTAGCTGGGACAACGTGGTCTACGGCACGCGCGGGCTCGGCTATGTCGATGCGCGGCACCAGTCGCTCGACCCCACGCCGCGCGCCACCGTGCTGAGCTGGTACCGCCCGCTCGGGCCGAGCCGCCACGACGGGGCCGACGGCCGCCGCCTGCTGCTCGAGCGGCCCTGGAGCGGCTGGCGCGACGAGCTGCTCGCGGAACTGTCGGTGCCGCATCCCGACCTGCCGGCCCTCGCGACGCGCATCGAGATCACGCGCTACGGCCATGCCATGGCGATTCCCACGCCGGGCCTGCTCGCGCGCATCGCCGCGCCTCATGCCGCGCCCCATGCCGCGCACGCCGGCCTCGTCGCCGCGGGCCGGCTCTCGTTCGCGCATGCGGACTGGTCGGGCTACTCGATCTTCGAGGAGGCGTTCACGCGCGGGCACATCGCGGGACGCGCCGCCGCCGCCTGAGCGTGGCGCATGTCATGGCCGCGTCACGCCGACGCGGCATGGTCTCGCGTTCACCGGCCGGCGCCATGCGCCGGCTTCCCGTTGCCTGTTCGCCTGCTTCATGACGCGCTCCGCCTTCTCCCCTCGCCTTTGTTTCACCGCGCTCGCCGCCGTGCTCGCCTGCGGCCACGCCGCAGCCCAGACCGCCTTCCCCGCCACCCTCGCCGGCCATGCCGTGCTGCCCGCGCGCAGCTTCGTCGCGGCACCCAAGGATGCGCCGGTCGACCTGCGCATGAGCGGCAAGTTCACCTCGGGCCGGCGCGTGGAGGCCGCGGGCACCATCGAAGGCCTGTCGGGCGGCCGCGGCACCGGCGTGTCGCTGCCCTTCGCGGGCCAGCCGCTGCAGGGCCATTCGGGCATCAGGAGGATGGACGACGGCAGCTTCTGGATCCTCACCGACAACGGCGCGGGTGCCAAGGCCAACTCGCCCGACTTCATGCTGTACCTGAACCACTACAAGGTGGACTTCAAGAGCGGCCGGTTCGACCGGCGCGAGACCGTGTTCCTGCACGACCCCGACAAGAAGGTGCCGTTCCGCATCGTCCACGAAGGCACGAAGCAGCGCTACCTGACGGGCGCCGACTTCGACCCCGAGAGCTTCCAGTTCGCGGGCGGCGCGCTGTGGATCGGCGACGAGTTCGGCCCCTTCCTGATCAAGGCCGACCGCAAGGGCAAGGTGCTCGCGGTCTTCGACACCGAGGTCGGCGGCAAGGCCGTGCGCTCGCCCGACCATCCCGCCGTCACCACACCGGGCGCGCCGGGCGGCGCGGTCGAGTTCCAGGTCAAGCGCTCCAAGGGCTTCGAAGGCATGGCCGCCTCGAAGGACGGCAGCAAGCTCTATGCGCTGCTCGAAGGCCCGGTGTGGAGCGCCGAGGCCAAGGACTACGAACGCGTCGACGGCAAGGAGGCACTGCGCGTGCTCGAGTTCGACGTCGCGACCGAGAAGTGGACCGGCCGCCACTGGCTCTACGTGCTCGAGGCGAACGGCCACGCGATCGGCGACTTCAACCTGATCGACGGCAAGGCAGGCGACGGCACGAGCGCCACGGGCCTCGTCATCGAGCGCGACAACGGCGAGGGCACGGCCGACAAGGCCTGCCCCGAGGGCCAGAAGCGCAGCGACTGCTTCCACGACATCGCGAAGTTCAAGCGCGTCTACAAGATCGAGATGAGCGACGCGAACGTCGGCGGCCCGGTGCGCAAGATCGGCTACATCGACCTGCTGAACATCGCCGACCCGGCCGGGCTGGCGCGCAAGCCGCTCAACGACGGCGTGCTCAAGTTCCCCTTCTTCACCATCGAGAACGTCGACGTGGTCGACGCCACCCACATCGTGGTCGGCAATGACAACAACCTGCCGTTCTCCAGCAGCCGCGCGCCGAACACCGCGGACGACAACGAGCTGGTGCTGCTGGAGGCGGGGGCGCTGCTGCAGGCGAAGTAGGCGCAGCGGCGCTCAGCCCGCCGTACCCACCGGCCACCGGTGCCGCGTCCCCCCCGCGCGCCGGTCAGCCTTTTCCGCCACCACGCCTTGCGCGCTCAGCGCGTCGCCGCGCTGTTCGAGATGCCGCAGGCAGTGCAGGAAGACCTCGAGCTGCGCCGGATCGAGGCCCTGCAGCAGGTCGGTGTTGAGCGCCGCGATGCGCGGGAACACGCGGTCGAAGAGCTCCTGGCCGGCGGCGCTGAGCCGCACGTGCACCTCGCGCCGGTCGTCGGCATCGCGGCGCCGCAGCACCAGCTTCTTCTCGACCAGGCCGCGCAGGCCGCGCGAAGTGCGCACGCGGTCCAGGTGCAGGTGCTCGGCCAGCGCCGAGGAGCGCATCTCGCCGCGCTGCGCGAGCGTGGCGACCATGCCCCATTCGCGGCGCGTGATGCCGAAGCCGCCCTCGACCAGCCGCGTCGCCATGCCGCTGCCGGTGCGCACGGCTCGTGCGAGCCGGTACAGCAGCAGGTCGTCGAGCGAGCGCGGCGCGCTCAGTGCGTCCGCGTTCGGAAAGGCGGCTTCGTGTCCGGCGGAGGATGTGCCTTGCATACGGGCGGGTGGTGGAAAGGAACGGGCCCTGTGGTTCGCGCGCTGCGCCGCGCAGGTGATGGATTAGATCAACTGTCTATGGCGTGCGTATAACTCTGCAACAAATGACACGGGATGAAACGAAGGGCTCGGCGCGATTGTCGCCGCAACCTGCCCTGCGCGCCGCCCGTGCGTCCCACCGCAAGCAGGAGACCGCAAGCCCGATGGCCGCTTCCATTTCCCGGCGCAAGCTCAGCGCATGGTGCCTCGCATTCGCCGCATTCGCCAACCCGCTCGCCCATGCGCAGGCGCCCGCGCTCGACGGTCCGCTGACGCTGGTCGTCGGCTATCCCACGGGCGGCAGCACGGACCGCATCGCGCGGCTGGTGGCCGAACGGCTGGCGCCGAAGCTCGGCGTCGCGGTCACGGTCGAGAACCGGCCGGGCGAAGGCGGCCGGCTCGCGGCCAAGGAGGTGCGGCGCGCAGGCCCGGGGCAGAACCAGCTGATGCTCGGCAATCCTGCGGTGATGGTGGTCGCGCCGCTGGTGTTCAAGGACCTGGGCTACGACCCCGACAAGGACTTCGTGCCGGTGTCGCAGGTCAGCAGCTACGACTTCGCGCTCGCGGTGGGCAACAAGCTGCAGCTCGACCGCGCGATGTTCCTGGTCGGCCGGCTCTGGGCCCATCCGGAGGAAGCGATCTTCGGCGTGCCGGCGACCGGCAGCCTGCCCCACTTCTTCGGCCTGATGGTGGGCGACGCGCTGAGCGTGCAGCCGCAGATCAAGGGCTACGGCGGCTCGGCGCCGCTCGCGGCCGACCTGAGCGGCGGCAACCTGCCGATCGCGATCGACACGCTCGACTCGCTCTATGCCCAGCACGTGGCGGGCAAGGTCCGCATCCTCGCGGTCTCGGGCAGGAAGCGCGCGAGCTTCGCGCCGAACATCCCGACCTTCCGCGAGGCCGGCATGAAGATCGATGCCGACGGCTGGAACACCTTCTACGCGCCGGCCTCGATGCCGCCGGCCAAGGTGCAGCAGCTCGCCGCCGCGATCCGCGAGGCGATGCAGGATCCGGGGCTGCAGAAGGCCGCCAACGCGGCCTACATCACGCCGGTGGTGAGCACGCAGGCCGAGACCGCGCAGATGCTCAAGGCCTTCCGCCAGCAGTGGGAGCCGGTGGTGCGCCGCTCGGGCTTCCAGCCCTGAGTTCGGTCCCGGTCGTCCGCGGCGGGCCCGGCGGCGCTCAACCGCGCATCAGCGCCTCGATCTCGTCCGCCTTCACCGGCACGCCGCGCGAGATGAGCTCGCAGCCGCTGTCGGTGACGATGGCGTCGTCCTCGATGCGGATGCCGATGTTGTGGAACTGCGCCGGCACGCCGTCCGCGGGCCGCACGTAGATGCCGGGCTCGAGCGTCAGTACCATGCCGGGGCGCAGGATGCGGCTCGGCCGGTTCTTGATGATCTCGTTCGACAGCGGGTCCTTGCGCTCGCTGACCTCGCCGATCTGCGTCGGCTCGACGTAGCTGCCGCAGTCGTGCACGTCCATGCCGAGCCAGTGGCCGGTGCGGTGCATGTAGAACTGGAAGTAGGCGCGCTTCTCGATCACGTCGTCCACCCCGCCGACCTTGTTCGCGTCGAGCAGGCCGAGGTCGAGCATGCCCTGCGAGAGCACGCGCACCGCGGCGTCGTGCGGATCGTTGAAGCGGTTGCCGGCCTTGGTGGCCGCGGCCGAGGCGTCCTGGCTCGCGAGCACGAGGTCGTAGAGCGCGCGCTGCGGGCCGGTGAACCTGCCGTCGGCCGGGAAGGTGCGCGTGATGTCGCTCGCATAGCCGTCGAGCTCGCAGCCCGCGTCGATCAGCACCAGCTCGCCGCTGCGCACCGGCGCGGCGTCGGCGCGGTAGTGCAGCACGCAGGCGTTGGCGCCGGCCGCCACGATCGAGCCGTAGGCGGGGTACTGCGAGCCGCCGAGGCGGAACTCGTGCAGCAGCTCGGCGTCGAGGTGGTACTCGCGCACGTCGCGGCCCTCGCGCAGCATGCGCGCCG
>CBHTTS010000016.1:0-35907 GCA_966095775.1 uncultured Variovorax sp.
CTGCGCAGGACGCGCTCGGCGCCTTCAACGACGAAGCGGTGGCGCGCGCGCTCTACCGGGAGGCCGCCGAACGCGACCCGCGGGCCTGGTTCGCGGTCGGCTGGTTCAGCGCGCGCCGCGCCGCGGGCGCGAAGGCGTGCCGCAAGGCGCTTGCAAAAATCGCGGCGGCGCCGAGGTTCTGGAAGAGGTCATAAGCTCCAGCAGCCCGGACCCGCCCATCCAGTGCACCCGTGGATCCGGCTCCGCCGGTCCACCGGGTGCGCCCCCCAGTGGGGGGAGGCGGCTACACGCAGTGAGCCGCTTCGGGGGGCGTCTCAGTGATCAGTGATGATGCCCGTGCGCCCCATGCACGTGCCGGTGTTCGATCTCCACCGGCTGCGCGGCGCGCACGTCGGTCACCGTCAGGCTGAACTTCAGCGCCTTGCCGGCCCAGGGATGGTTGCCGTCGAGCATCACGACCGGGCCCTTGATCTTCATCACGGTGAACACGTGCGCGCGGCCGTCGTCGAGCCGGCCCTGCAGCTGGCCGCCCACCTTCACGCCGGGCGGGAACTCGGACTTGGGGATGGTGCGCACCAGCGATTCGTCGCGCTGGCCGAAGGCGTCCTCGGGCGCGAGGTTCAGCGTGGTCTGGAAGCCCTTCTCCTTGCCTTCGAGCGCCTCCTCGATCTTGGGCAGCGTGTTCTCGTAGCCGCCGTGCAGGTAGGCCATGGGCTCGGGGCTGGCCTCGATGAGCTTGCCCTGGGCGTCGGCCACCTTGTACTTGAGCGTGACGACGGTGTCTTTTGCGATTTTCATGCGGCCATTTTCCGTGCAAACGGCCGGCGCGGCCGGCGCCGGGCGCTTCAGGCGCGAAAAGCCTCGGGCAGCGTCTCGGCCGTGCTCAGCCTTTGGGTCACCATCGCGATGAAGGCCGAGACCGCGAGCGGCAGGTGCCTGCGGCTCGGATAGAGCACGGTCAGGCCCTGCCCCGTGCGCTGGTACTGCGGCAGCACCGGCACCAGCCGCCCGGCCGCGACGTCGATCCGGCCCATCGCGGGCGGCAGCAGCGCGATCCCGAGGCCCGCCACCGCGGCCCGGCGCAGCGCCTGCGCGGTGTTGCCGCTGAAGCGGCCCGTGACCTGCACTTCCTCCTCCGCGCCGCCGGGCGCGGTCAGGCGCCAGGTCGCGCGTCCGCTGGGGTGGGGCGCGATCACGCAGTCGTGCTGCGCCAAGTCCGCCAGCGTCGCCGGCGCGCCGCGTGCGGCGAGGTACGCGGGGCTCGCGACCATGCCGTCGGTGCGCGGACCGAGCAGCTTGCGCCCGACGTAGCCCGAGTCGGGCTGCGCGCCGCCGCGGAAGGCGACGTCGATCCGCTCGGCGATCAGGTCGGCCCTGGCGTCGCTGAGCACGAAATCCACCCGCACCCGCGGATGCGCGGCCAGGAACTCGGCCACCCATTCCATCGGGAAGAAGTCGAAGAAATCGGCCGTGGCCGCCACGCGCACCAGGCCGCTCGGTTCCCGGCTGCCGGTGATCAGCGCCTCGCCGGCCTCGACCAGGCCGTCCACCGCGCCCGCGCAGCGCTCGTGGAAGGCCTGGCCGGCGCCGGTGAGCGTCAGCTTGCGGGTCGAACGCTGCATCAGCCGGGTGCCGAGCTGCGCCTCGAGCTGCTGGATGCGCCGGCTCACGGTGTTCGACGGCAGGCCGAGCCGCCGCCCGGCCTCGGCGAAGCTGCCGTGGCGCACCACCTGGACGAACAGGGCGATGTCGTTGAGGTCGAGCATGGTGGATTGCTTTCAAGAATGGACGAGTGCATTCCGATTCTGCCGTCTAGTCGATCAATGGGGGCCACCCTAAGCTTCGATGCATCGGGGCCGCACCGGCCCGCTTCCCAACGACAACCCGCACGCCCAGGAGCTTCCATGTCCCTTCCCCTCCCCCGCATCGGCATCGTGATCGGCTCGACCCGCGAAGGCCGCTTCGGCGAGCAGCCCGCGCGCTGGATCCACGAGATCGCCAGCCGCCGCACCGACCTCGCCTTCGAGCTGGTCGACCTGCGCGACCATCCGCTGCCGCTGTTCGACGAAGCCGGGGCGCCCGCCTGGGGCCCGGTGAAGAACGAGGCCGCGCGGCGCTGGCAGGACCGCCTCGCCGGCTTCGACGGCCTGGTGGTCGTCACGCCCGAGTACAACCACGGCCCGAGCGCGGTGCTGAAGAACGCGATCGACTGGGCCTACAAGGAATTCGTGCGCAAGCCGATCGCCTTCGTCGGCTACGGCGGCGTCGGCGCGGCGCGCGCGATCGAACAGCTGCGGCTGGTGGCGGTCGAGATGCAGATGGCGCCGGTGCGCAACGCGGTGCACATCGGCATGGTCGAGTTCCTCGGCGTGTGGCAGCAGGGCAAGCGCTTCGAGGACTTCCCGCACCTCGCGCAGGCGGCCGCCGGCATGCTCGACGACCTCGCATGGTGGACGCGGGCCCTCAAGGCCGCGCGGGAGGCGGCATGAGCGCCCGCGCCATCGTCCACCGCACGCGCGGCGCGACGCACGGTCCGATCACGCGGCTCGTGAGCCCCGGCGACCTCGGCGAATTCCTCAAGCCCTTCGTCTTCCTCGACCTGTTCGGCTTCGACACCGCCGGCGGCCACCGCGGCTTCGGCATGCATCCGCATTCGGGCATCGCGACGCTGACCTGGCTGATCGAGGGCGAGACGCGCTACGAGGACACCACCGGCGAGCAGGGCGTGCTCGTGGGCGGCGGCGTCGAGTGGATGCGCGCGGGCAACGGCGTCTGGCACACCGGCGCGCCGCTCGCGGACACGCGGCGGGTGCGCGGCTTCCAGCTCTGGGTGGCGCTGCCGGCCGCCGACGAGAACGCCCCGGCGCAGAGCCTCTACCTCGCACCCGCGCAGGTGCCGCGCGAAGGCCCGGCCCGGGTGCTGCTCGGGCGCCACGGCGGCGCGCAAAGCCCGATCCCGGCGCCCGCGCCGATGAACTACCTCGCGGTCGCGCTGAAGGGCGGCGAACGCTGGCGCTACCTGCCGCCGGCCGGCCACACGGTGGGCTGGCTGGCGGTCGACCAGGGCGGGCTCGAGACCGGCGACGACACCCGGGGCGACCCCATCGGCGCGGGCGAGCTCGCGGTGTTCGAGGCGTCGGGCGCGGCCATCGACGTGGTCGCGCGCGGCGACACCTCCTTCGTGCTGGGCTCGGCGGTGAAGCATCCGCACCCGCTGGTGCTGGGCCACTACTCGGTGCACACGAGCCGCGCGGCGCTCGACCAGGGCGAGGCCGAGATCCGGCGCATCGGCGCGAAGCTGCGGCAGGAGGGGCGCCTGGGCTGAAGTTTTTTCCGGCCGCGCCCCTCAGCTGCCGCGCCCCAGCGTCTCCTGCAGGAACGCGATAAAGCTCTCCAGCTTCGGCGGCATGTGGGCGTCGGGCAGGTGCACCACGTGCGCCGGCCACGTGGGCGCGGGCCAGTCGGGAAAGAGCCGCACGAGGCGGCCTGCTTCGAGGTCGTCCTTCAGCATCAGCTCGGGCTGCAGGATCACGCCCAGCCCGGCGAGCGCGGCCTCGCGCAGCGCCATGCCGCCGTTCACGTCGAGCCGGCCCCGCACGGCGATGCGCTCGACGCCCTGGCCGTCGGGGCGGGGAAAGCGCCAGTCGCGCTCGGGCCCGGTGGCGAACAGGAAGGCCAGGCAGTTGTGCTGCGCCAGTTCGGCCGGCACCCGCGGATGGCCGTGGCGCGCCAGGTAGGCGGGCGAGGCGCAGGCCACGCGCGGCGACGGCCGCAGCGGCCGGGCGATCAGGCCCGAATCGGGCAGCTCGCCCACGCGGATCGCAGCGTCGAAGCCGTCTTCCGCGAGGTCGACGATGCGGTCGTTGAGCGACAGCTCCACCTGCACCTCCGGGTAGCGGTCCAGGTAGCGCGCGAGCACCGGCACCAGCGCCCGCGTGCCGTAGGTGACGGGGCAGCTCACGCGCAGCCGGCCGCGCGGGCTGGCCTGCATCTCGCGGGCGTCGAGTTCGGCCGAATCGACCATCGCGAGGATCTCCACGCACCGCGCGTGGTAGCGCTTGCCGAGCTCGGTCAGGCTCTGGCGCCGCGTGGTGCGGTTGATCAGGCGGCCCTTCAGCCGCCGCTCCAGTTCGCGCACGTGGTTGCCGACCATGGTGGGCGTCATGCCGCTGCCTTCGGCGGCGGCGGCGAAGCTGCCGCGCTCGACCACGCGCGCAAACATCGCCATGCTGGTGAAACGATCCATTCGCAAGTCCTGTTAACGAGTGATCGAAGAGTTGGCCTGTTTATCAAATGACCATGCGGAATGATAGTCATGGCCTTGTTCCATTCCTCACCTGCAAGGGGGCTTTTCATGACCATCGCACCAAGCGCATCTCCTCTCCAGAACCAACGCGTCGTCCTGCTGGGCGGTACCTCGGGCATCGGCCTGGCCACGGCGCAGGCGGCGCTGGCCGCGGGCGCCTCGGTGGTGGTCGTGTCGTCGCGCAGCCAGCGCGTGGCCGATGCCCTGGCCGTGCTCGGCGAGCGGGCCGAGGGCCATGCGGCCGACCTCGCCGACGAGGCCGCGGTGCGCGGGCTGTTCGAGCGGCTCGGGTCATTCGACCATCTGGTCTACAGCGCCGGCGAGTCGCTGCAACTCGGCCTGCTGGCCGAGACCGGCCTCGACGCGATCCGCAAGGCCTTCGACGTGCGGGTCTTCGGCGCCATCGCCGCCGTGAAGTACGCGGCACCGCACCTGCGGCCCGGCGGCTCGGTGGTGCTGACCGGCGGCATCGCCAGCCTGCGGCCGCGGGCGGGCTGGACGGCGGGGGCGAGCATCTGCGGCGCGATGGAGGCCTTCACGCGCGCGCTGGCGGTGGAACTGGCGCCGATCCGCGTCAACCTCGTCAGTCCCGGCTTCGTCCGTACGCCGCTGTGGGCCAGCTTTCCCGAGGCCCAGCGCGAGGCCATGTACGCCGAGCGTGGCGCGGCCCTGCCGGTGGGCCGCGTGGGCGAGCCCGAAGACATCGCGCAGACCTATCTCCACCTCATGACCAACCGCTACGCCACGGGCCAGGCCCTGGTGGTGGACGGAGGCGACGTGCTGGTCTGAGCACGCCAGGCAGGCGGCGTCGGCCTGCGACAGAATCGCTCGCTTCGAGAACGACTTCTGCCACCGCAGCCCCCGCCATGAACATCGCCGATTCCTTTGCCGATTTCTCGCGTTTCGTCGAGATCCGGCGCGACATCCACGCCCACCCCGAGCTCGGCTTCGAGGAGCACCGCACCTCCGACAAGGTCGCGGCGCTGCTCGCCGAATGGGGCATCGAGGTGCACCGCGGCATCGCGGGTACCGGCCTGGTCGGCGTGCTGCGCAAGGGCACGAGCGCGCGCACCATCGGCCTGCGCGCCGACATGGACGCGCTGCCGCTGACCGAGGCCAACGAGTTCGCACACAAGTCCACCCACGCGGGCCGCATGCACGCCTGCGGCCACGACGGCCACACCACCATGCTGCTGGCCGCCGCCTGGCACCTGTCGCAGCAGGGGCCCGGCGACTTCGACGGCACGGTGCACTTCATCTTCCAGCCCGCCGAGGAGATGGGCAAGGCCGGCGCGAAGAAGATGATCGACGAAGGCCTGTTCGAGCGCTTTCCGTGCGACGCGGTGTTCGCGCTGCACAACTTCCCCGTCGGCGAGGTCGGCCGCTTCGCGCTCAACGAAGGCGCGCTGATGGCCTCGAGCAACACCTACCGCATCACGCTGCACGGTCGCGGCACCCATGCCTCGATGCCGCACACCGGCATCGACCCGGTGGCCGCCGCGGTCACGCTGGCGCAGCAGCTGCAGACCATCGTCGCGCGCACCATCCCGAGCACCGAGCGCGCACTGCTCGCGGTCACGCAGCTGCAGGGCTCCGACGCGCCGAACGTGATCCCCGACCAGGCCTCGGTCGGCGGCACGATCCGCACCTTCTCGATCGAGGCCATCGACAAGCTCGAGGCCCGGCTGCGCGAGGTGGCCGCGGGCGTGGCCGCGGCGCATGGCTGCACGGCGGAGGTGTTCTTCAAGCGCTCGTCGCCGCCCGTGGTCAACCATGCGGCCGAGGCGCGCTTCGCGGCCGGCGTGATGCGCGAGGTGGTCGGCGAGGAGATGGTCACCGCCGACTATCCCGCGGTCATGGGCGCCGAGGACTTCGCCCACATGCTGCTCGCGCGGCCCGGCTGCTACGCCTTCCTCGGCAACGGCGACGGCGAGCACCGGCTCGCGGGCCACGGGCCCGGGCCTTGCATCATCCACAACACCTCGTTCGACTTCAACGACGAGATCATCCCGATCGGCGCCAGCTACTTCGTGAAGCTGGTGCAGCGCTGGCTGCGGCCGGGCGCCTGATCCCTTCCTCCTTTTTCTCTCGATGATGAAAGCGGCCCTGCGATGACCTTCACCCCTCCCCTCCTCACCCGACGTTCGCTCGCTGCCGCCGCCGCCGCGCTGGCCCTGGGCGGTTTCGGCCTCGCGGCCCAGGCGCAGCAGCGCGTGATCCGCATCGTCGTGCCCTTCGGCACCGGCGCGGTGCAGGACACCGTGGCGCGCGCCTTCAACAGCGAGCTCGGCGCCGCGCTCAACGCGAGCGCCGTGGTCGAGAACCGCGCGGGCGCGGGCGGCACCGTGGGCGCGGCCGTGGTGGCCAAGGCGCCGGCGGACGGCAACACGCTGGTCCTCGCGGCGGCCAGCCACAACATCGCGGGCTTCCTCTACAGCAAGCTGCCGTACGACCCGCTGAAGGACTTCGTGGGCGTGGCGAACGTGGGCAACGCCGGCTACGTGCTGGCGGTGGCCAGCGGCATGAACGTGTCGAGCACGGCCGACTTCATCAAGGAAGTCAAGGCCAACCCGGGCAAGTACAACTACGCCTCGGCCGGCAACGGCAGCGCCACGCACCTGGCGATGGCCTCGTTCCTCGCCAAGGCCGGGCTGCAGATGACGCACATCCCGACCAAGTCCACCGGCGAGGCCGTCAACGAGGTGCTCGCGGGCCGGGTGCAGGCGGTGATCTCGTCGAGCATCGGCGTGATGGGCTTCCAGTCCGACGCGCGCATGAAGCTGCTCGCCTCCACGGGCGAGCAGCGCAGCCCGTTCCTGCCGAACCTGCCGACCGTGGCCGAGAGCGGCCTGCCCGGCTATGCCTTCGACTCGTGGATCGGCCTGCTCGCGCCGGCCGGCACGCCCAAGGCCGAGGTCGAACGCCTCAACGCCGCCGCCAACAAGGTGCTGGCCGACCCCGCGATCCAGGAGCGCTTCAAGCGGCTCGGCGTGGAGCCGCGCCGGCAGAGCCCCGAGGAGTTCCAGAAGCTGCTGCGCGCCGACTGGGACGCCATGGGCGCGGTGGTCAAGGCCTCGGGCGCCAAGGTCGACTGACGCCGGCCGAAGCGGGCGCGCGCCGGCGTTCCGGCCGCGCCCATTTTTCTCGGCATGTTGACAATATATTCTTAATATATTTAAAGTGGACGCCTTCCACCGCAATCCCAGGAGCACCCCGTGAGCAATCCCCGCTGGCAAGGCGTCTTCCCCGCCGTCACCACCAAGTTCCACGCCGACGAGCGCATCGATGCCGAAGGCACCGCGCGCCACATCGACTTCCAGATCCGCAACGGCATCCACGGGCTCGTGACCTGCGGCTCGCTCGGCGAAGCCAGCACCCTCACGCTCGAGGAGAAGCTGCAGGTGGCGCAGATCGCGCTCGAGGCGGCCGACGGCCGCATCCCGGTGCTCGCGAACGTGTCGGAAACCAGCACGCGCGAGGCGCTGCGCTACGTGGAAGGCGCCAACCGGATCGGCGTCGCGGGCTTCATGGTGATGCCCTCGGTGATCTACGTGGCCGACGCGCGCGAGGCGATGCTGAACGTGCGCACCATCGCCGAGGCGGCGCAGAAGCCGGTCATGGTCTACAACAACCCCGTGGCCTACCGCGTGGACCTCAAGCCCGAGCACATGCTCGAGCTCGCGGACTGCGAGTGGATCGCCGCGATCAAGGAAAGCACCGGCGACATCCGCCGCGTGACCGACCTGCGCAACACGGTGGGCGACCGCTACCAGCTGTTCCTCGGCGTGGACGACCTCGCCTTCGAGGGCCTCGCGCTCGGCTGCGACGGCCTGCTCGCGGGCGTGGGCTGCGCCTTCCCGCGCGAGACCGTGGCGCTGTACGACCTGATGAAGGCCGGCCAGTATGCTGAGGCGCTCGCGCTCTACCAGTGGATGACGCCGATGCTGCACCTGGACGTGTCGAACAAGCTGGTGCAGAACCTCAAGCTGATCGACGTGCTCGTGGGCGTGGGCACCGAGCACATGCGCCGTCCGCGCCTGCCGCTGGTGGGCGAGGAGCGCGCGGCGGTCGAGGCCATCGTGAAGAAGGCGCTCGCGAACCGGCCGGTAAAGTACCGCTCGGTGATGTAGCCGTCACCGTCCCTTTTCATTGACCAACGAAGGAAAAAGCATGAAGACAAATGCCGTCAGGGTTTCGTTTCTCGGTCTGGCAGCGCTTGCCGTCGCCGCCTCGTCGTATGCGCAGGAGCAGGTGGTGAAGATCGGCCACAGCGGACCGCTCTCGGGCCCGAACGCCTTCGCGGGCAAGGACAATGAAAACGGCGTGCGCCTCGCGATCGAGGAACTCAACGCGAAGAAGATCACCGTCGGCGGCAAGACGCTGAAGTTCGAGCTGGTCTCGGAAGACGACCAGTGCGATGCCAAGACCGGCGTGGCCGTGGCGCAGAAGCTCGTGGACGACGGCGTGAAGTACGTCATGGGCCCGTACTGCTCGGGCGTGGCGATCCCGGCCTCGCGCATCTACGCCGACGGCGGCACGATGGTCTCCACCGTGGGCACCAACCCGAAGGTGACCCAGGGCGGCTACAAGAACCTCTACCGCATCATCGCGAGCGACAACCAGATCGGCTCGAGCATGGCGGTCTACGCCGCCAACGTGCTCAAGGTCAAGAAGGTGGGCGTGATCGACGACCGCACGGCCTTCGGCCAGGGGCTCGCCGAGGAGTTCACCAAGGAAGCGAAGAAGCAGGGCCTGACCGTGGTCGGCCAGGAGTTCACCACCGACAAGGCGGTGGACTTCACCGCCATCCTCACCAACATGAAGGCCAAGGCGCCCGAGGCGATCTTCTTCGGCGGCTATGCGCCGCAGGCCGCGCCGATGGCGCGCCAGATGAAGCAGCTCGCGGTCGCGGGCAAGCTGCTCGGCGGCGACACGGTCTGCAGCCCGGCCACCGGCAAGCTCGGCGGCGACGCGGTCAACGACCTGGTGTTCTGCGCCCAGGGCGGCTCGATCCTCGAGAAGGCGCAGAGCGGGCCGGCCTTCAAGGCCAAGTTCAAGAAGCGCTTCAACGTCGATGCCGACGCCTATGCGGCCTCGTACTACGACCAGATGATGTTCATCGGCGAATCGATGCAGAAGGCCAACTCGATCGACCCCGACAAGGTCGGCGCCGAGCTCTACAAGACCACCTACAAGGGCGTGGCCGCGACCTACAGCTACGACGACAAGGGCAACATGAAGCAGGCGCCGATCACGGTGTTCACCTTCAAGAACGCCGCCCCGGTCCCGCTGGCGAGCTACTGAGTCGGCGCATGCGGAACCGCCAGCGCATCCAGGTCATCGACTCACACACCGGCGGCGAGCCCACGCGCCTCGTGATCGGCGGCTTTCCCGATCTGGGCCGCGGCAGCATGGCGGAGCGCCGCGCGCTGCTCGCCGAGCGGCACGACCGGTGGCGCGCCGCCACCGTGCTCGAGCCGCGCGGCAGCGACGTGGTGGTGGGCGCGCTGCTGTGCGAGCCCGTCGCCGCCGACGCGGCCGCGGGCGTGATCTTCTTCAACAACACCGGCTACCTCGGCATGTGCGGCCACGGCACCATCGGGCTCGTGGCGAGCCTTGCGCACATGGGGCGCATCGGCGTCGGCGAGCACCGCATCGAGACGCCCGTGGGCACCGTCACCACCACGCTGCACGAGGACGGCTCGGTCAGCGTGCGCAACGTGCCGGCCTGGCGGCATCTGCGCCAGGTGGCGGTCGAACTGCCGGGCCACGGCCGCGTGCGCGGCGACGTGGCCTGGGGCGGCAACTGGTTCTTCCTCGTCAGCGAGCACGGCCAGCGCGTCGCGAGCGACAACCTGGCCGCGCTCACCGCCTACACCGCGGCGCTCAAGCAGGCGCTCGCGGCCCAGGGCATCACGGGCGCCGACGGCGCGGAGATCGACCACATCGAACTCTTCGCCGAGGACGACCAGGGCGCCGACAGCCGCAACTTCGTGCTCTGCCCCGGCAACGCCTACGACCGCTCGCCCTGCGGCACCGGCACCAGCGCCAAGATCGCCTGCCTCGCGGCCGACGGCAAGCTCGCGCCCGGCGCCGTGTGGACGCAGGCGAGCGTGATCGGCAGCCGCTTCGAGGCCAGCTATGCGCCCGCCGGCGACGGCCAGGTCATCCCCACGCTGCGCGGCCGCGCCCACATCAGCGCCGAGGCCACGCTGCTGATCGACGAGGACGATCCCTTCGGCTGGGGCATCCGGCTCTGAGCACCGCCGGCAGCATGGACGCGGACGTCATCGTGATCGGCGCCGGCATCGTCGGCGCCGCCTGCGCCCATGCGCTGGCGCGCGCCGGACGCCGCGTGCGCGTGCTCGATGCGCAGAGCGGCGGCGCCACCGGCGCGGGCATGGGCCACCTCGTGGTGATGGACGACAACCCGGCCGAGCTCGCGCTGAGCCGCCATTCGACCGCGCAGTGGCGCGCGCTCGCGCCGCGCATGGACGGCGACTGCGCCTACAGCGCCTGCGGCACGCTCTGGGTCGCGGCCAATGCGGAGGAGATGGCCGAGGCCGAGCGCAAGCAGGCGCGGCTGCAGGCACAGGGCATCGCCTGCCGGCTGCTCGACGCCGCCGCGCTCGCGCGTGCCGAGCCCGCGCTGCGCGAGGGCCTCGCGGGCGCGCTCGAGGTGCCGGACGACGGCATCCTCTACGCGCCCAACGCGGCACGCTGGCTGCTGGCGCAGGGCGGCGACGCGGTCCGCGTCGAGCATGCGAAGGTGGAGGCGATCGACCCCGACGGCTGGCTGCGGCTCGCCGACGGCCGGCGCTGCACCGCCGCGCAGATCGTGCTGGCCAACGGCCTCGAGGCCACGACGCTGTGCCCCGAGCTGCCGATCGCGCCCAAGAAGGGGCACCTGCTGATCACGGACCGCTATCCCGGCACGGTGCGGCACCAGCTGGTGGAGCTCGGCTACGTGACGAGCGCCCACCACGCCACCGGCGACTCGGTCGCGTTCAACGTGCAGCCGCGGCCCACGGGGCAGCTGCTCGTCGGCTCCTCGCGCCAGTTCGACACCACCGATCCCGTGGTCGAGGCGCCGATGCTCGCGCGCATGCTGCAGCGCGCGGTGCACTACCTGCCGGGGCTCGCGCGGCTCAACGCGATCCGCGCCTGGACCGGCCTGCGCGCCGCCACGCCCGACGGGCTGCCGCTCATCGGACGCCATCCGTGGCGCGAGAAGCTCTGGCTCGCGGTCGGCCACGAGGGCCTGGGCGTGACCACCGCGCCGGGCACCGCGCACCTGCTCGCGGCACTGATGACCGGCGCCGCGGCCGATTTCGATGCGGCGCCCTATGCGCCGCGCGGGCTGCGTCCATGAGCGGCGAAGCCGGCACCCTCCTCCTGCACATCGACGGCCGGCCGGTGCGCGTGCGCCCCGGCAGCTCGGTCGCGGCCGCGCTGCGCGTGGCGGGCGGCGCGGGCGTGGCGCGCATCTCGGTGAGCGGCGAGCCGCGCGCCCCGTTCTGCGGCATGGGCGTGTGCCAGGAATGCCGGGTGCTGATCGACGGGCAGCGCCGGCTCGCCTGCCAGGCCGTCTGCGCGGAAGGAATGCGCGTGGAGACCGCGCGATGAACGGCGCGCCCGCGCCCGAGCGCTGCGACGTGCTCGTGGTCGGGGCGGGCCCGGCCGGCATGGCCGCGGCGCTCGCGGCGGCCGAGGGCGGCGCCTCGGTGGCCGTGGTCGACGACAACCCCGCGCCGGGCGGCCAGATCTGGCGCGACGGACCCGGCGCCGTGCTGCCCGCGGCGGCGCGGCGCTGGCGCGGGGCGCTCGAGGCGCACGCCCGCATCCGCGTCTGCAGCGGCGCGCGCGTGGTCGCGGCGCCGGCGCCGAAGGAACTGCTGCTCGAAGACGCGGCGCGCGCCCGGCGCATGCAGTGGCAGCGGCTGATCCTGTGCACCGGCGCGCGCGAACTGCTGCTGCCCTTCCCCGGCTGGACCCTGCCCGGCGTCACCGGCGCGGGCGGGCTGCAGGCGCTGGTCAAGGCCGGGCTCCCGGTCGAGGGCGAGCGCATCGTGGTCGCGGGCAGCGGCCCGCTGCTGCTCGCCGCGGCCGCCACCGCGCGCGCCGCGGGCGCGCGGGTGCTGCGGATCGCCGAGCAGGCCCCGCTCGGCGCGGTGGCGGGCTTCGCCGCCGGGCTGCTGCGCTGGCCGCGCAAGGCGGCGCAGGCCGTGGCGCTGGCCGACATCCGCTATCGCAGCGCTTCGCACGTGGTCGCGGTGCAGGGCCGCGGGCGGGTCGAGTCGGTGCGGCTGCGCGAAGGCGCGCGCGAACGGGAGATCGCCTGCGACCGCGTGGCCTGCGGCTTCGGACTGGTGCCCAACACCCAGCTCGGCCGGCTGCTCGGCTGCGCGCTCGACGCCGGGGGCCGCGCGGTGCCCGGCCTCGCGGTCGACGGGATGCAGGCCACCAGCGTGCCGGACGTCTTCGCGGCCGGCGAATGCACGGGCTTCGGCGGCAGCGAGCGCGCGCTCGCGCAGGGCACGATCGCGGGCCACGCCGCGGTCGGCGACCTGGAGGCCGCGAAGGCGCACGCCGCCGAGCGCGCCCGCTGGGACGGCTTCGCCGACCGGCTGCACCGCAGTTTCGCACTGGGCCCCGCGATGCGCCGGATGGCACGGCCCGACACGCTGGTGTGCCGCTGCGAGGACGTGCCGATGTCGGCGCTCGCGGGCTGCAGCGGCTGGGCCGACGCCAAGCTGCACCACCGCTGCGGCATGGGCGCCTGCCAGGGGCGCATCTGCGGCGACGCGGCGCAGTTCCTCTTCGGCTGGGCGCCGGCCGCGCCGCGGCCGCCGCTGTCGCCGGTGCGCATTGCCACCCTGGCGGGGCTCGCAGGCGGCGACGCGGTGGACCGACAATGAAGCCGAGCAGCAGCAGAACAAGAAACTCATGGCCCCCCCGAAGACCGCGCCCCGCCCCCAGCCCAAACGACGCGCCGCCGACCTCGCCTACGAGGCGATCGAGTCGCTGCTGTCCACGCTGCAGCTCGAGCCGGGCAGCCAGATCGTCGAGGCCGAGCTCGCCGAGCGCACCGGGCTCGGCCGCACGCCGGTGCGCGAGGCGCTGATGCGCATGGTCGCGATCGGCCTGATCGTGCAGCAGCCGCGCCGCGGCCTGCTGGTGTCGACCATCGACCTCGCCGACCACCTCGACGTGATCCAGACCCGCCGCGTGCTCGAGCGGCTGATCGCGGCCTGCTCGGCGCGCCGCGCCACCGCGCTGCAGCGCAAGGAGATCGTGCGCTGCGCCGAACTGATGGTCGAGGCCGCCCGGCGCGGCAACCTCAACGACTACATGCGCGCCGACCGCGCGCTCGACCTCGTCAACCACCAGGCCAGCCACAACGACTCGGCCGTGAAGGCGGTGATCCCGCTGATCGTGCAGTGCCGGCGCTTCTGGTACGCCTACCAGCACGAGGGCGAGATCATCGAAGGCGCCAATGCGCACCTCGAGCTGGCGCAGGGCATCGCCACCGGCGACGAGGCCGCCGCGGTCGCGGGCGCGGACCGGCTGCTCGACTACCTCGAGGTCTTCGCGCGCAAGATCATCGACCGGTAGCGCGGCCCCGGGGAATTCCGCGTGCGGCGCCGCGGCCCGCGGCGCATACTGGCGCGATGGCCGCCGCCCCCCGAGCCCGTCCCGAGGACTTCTTCACCGACGAGGAATGGCGGTCGCTGACCGCGCGCTCCGCGTGGCGCGGGCTCTGGCTGGTCGCGCACTGCTGGGGCGTGATCGGCGGCGCGATCGCGCTCGGCATCCTCTGGCCCTGGAGCGTGCCGCTCCTGGTGCCGGTCGTCGGTGCGCGCCAGCTCGGCCTGTTCGTGCTCATGCACGACGCCGCGCATGCCGCGCTGCACGCCGACCGCCACGTCAACGACGCGGTCGGCCACTGGCTCTGCTCGCCGGCGCTGCGCGCGTACCGGCCCTACCACCTGCAGCACCACCGCTTCGTGCAGCAGCGCGAGGACCCCGACCTCGTGCTCTCGGCGCCCTTCCCGATCACGCGCGACTCGATGTGGCGTAAGGTGCTGCGCGACCTCAGCGGCCGGACCTTCTACAAGCAGCGCTTCGGCCACGTGGCCGAGGGCGTGCGCGGCCGCGCGGCGGGCGAATCGGCGCTGCGCGCCTTCGGGCGCGAGCTCGCGAAGGACCGGCGCTTCCTGGTCGCCAACGGCCTCGGCCTCGCTGCCTTCACGGCGGCCGGCCAGGCCTGGGCCTGGTTCGCGTTGTGGCTGCTGCCGATGGCGACCTGGCTGCCGCTCGTGAGCCGCGTGCGCAACATCGCCGAGCATGCGCTCGTGGCCCAGGACGAGCCCGATCCGCTGCGCCAGGCGCGCACCACCCGCGCGGGCTGGCTCGAGCGCGCGCTCGTGGCGCCCTACTGGGTCAACTACCACTGCGAGCACCACATGTTCACCGGCCTGCCCTGCTGGAACCTGCCGAAGGCGCACCGCCTGCTGCAGCGGCGCGGCGTCCTCGCACGCATGGAGGTGCAGCCGGGCTACCTGAGCCTGCTGCGCCGGGCGGCCGCGGCGCAGCCCTAGCGGGTCGCGGGCCGCGCCAGCACCGCCGCGGGCACGCCGCGCTGCGCATGCTGGCTGAGCCAGATGCTCGCGATCACGGTCAGGATGCCCACCACCTGCGGCACCGACAGGCTCTGGCCGAGCAGCGCCCAGCCGAGGATCACGGCCGTGACCGGGCTCAGGAAGGCAAGCGGCGCCACCGCCGAAGGCTCGAGCCGCGCCACGCCGCGGAACCAGACGATGTAGGTCAGGGCGGCGCCGATCAGGCCGAGCCAGCCGAAGCCGAGCCAGTTCGCGGCCGTGAGCGCCGGCAGCGGCGGTTCGAGCCAGAGCGCGAACGGCAGCAGCAGCAGGCCGCCGGCGGTCAGCTGCCAGGCCGTGAAGGCCAGCGCCGAGACCGGCGGCTGCCAGCGCCGGCTCAGCACCGTGCCGAGCGCCATCGAGACCGCGCCGGCCAGCGCGGCGGCGATGCCGAGCGCATCGAGCGCGGCGTTCGGCGTGAGCACCAGCAGCGCCACCCCGCCGATGCCGACGATCGCCGCCACCACCGCGAGCGCACGCACCGGCGCGCCGAGCAGCAGGCTCGCGAGGAACACCACGAACAGCGGCTGCACCGAGGTGATCGTGGCCGCCACGCCGCCCGGCAGCCGGTAGGCCGCGAGGAACAGCATCGCCCAGAGGATCGAGAAGTTCAGCGCCCCGAGCACCAGGATGCGCCCCCACCAGGCGCGTTCGGGCAGCCGGCGCACGATCAGCAGCAGCAGCAGCCCCGCCGGCAGCGCACGCAGCAGCGCGACCGTGAGCGGATAGTTCGCGGGCAGCAGTTCGGTGGTCACGATGTAGGTGCTGCCCCAGATGGCGGGCGCGGTCGCGGTGAGCAGGACGTCGGTGGTGCGGGACATGGTTCGACTGTAGTCAGTTGACCGACGGTTGTTAATGATCGAATAATGAATTGATCATCAACCAAGGGTAGTCAATCAGCGATGGAGCATCTCACCGCGCTCAAGGTCTTCCGCACCGCGGCCGCGTGCGGCAGCTTCGCGGGCGCCGCGCGGCAGCTCGGGTTGTCGGCGGCGGCCGTGAGCAAGAACATCGCCGAACTCGAGGCGCACCTGAAGGTGCGGCTGATCAACCGCACCACGCGCAGCATGAGCCTGACCGAGGCGGGCGCGGCCTACCACGAGCGCGTCTCGCGCATCCTCGACGAGCTCGCCGAGGCCGACGCGGCGCTCGCGCCGATGGGCGCGAGCCCGGGCGGCCTGCTGCGCGTGAGCGCGCCGCTGACCTTCGCGCTGACCTGCATCTCGCCGCACATCCCGCTGTTCATGGCGCGCCATCCGAACCTGCGGCTCGAGCTCGACCTGCAGGACACGCGCGCGGACCTGATCGGCGAAGGCTACGACCTCGCGATCCGCGGCAGCGACCGGCTCGAGGATTCGAGCCTGGTGGCGCGCGAGCTGATGACCATGACCCACGTGGTCTGCGCCGCGCCGGCCTATTTCGAGCGCTTCGGCCGCCCGGCCGAGCCGGAGGCGCTGAAGGCGCACGAGTGCGTGCAGTTCACGCTCTCGGGCCATGCGCGCAAGTGGACCTTCCGCCGCGCCGGCCGCAGCGTGGCCGTGACCATCGACGGGCGCTACAAGGTCAGCTCGAGCCTCGCCGTGCGCGACGCGCTGCTCGCGGGCTTCGGGCTCAGCCTGGTGCCGCGCATCTACGTGCAGCAGGAGCTTGCCGCAGGACGGCTGGAGCCGGTGCTCGAGGACTGGGAGGCGGACCGGACGCCGGTCTACGCGGTGTATCCGTCGCGCCACCTGGCGGCCAAGACGCGGGCCTTCGTCGACTTCCTCGTGGAGCGCTTCGCGGCGCGCTGAGCGGGCTCAGCCGGCCTCGGGCTCCGGCGCCTCGGGCGCCGGCCAGCCGAGCAGCTCGGCCAGGCGCTGCACGATCCAGTCGGCCTCGGCACCCGAGACGCCGGCCTCGGGCGTGCGCAGCCCGGCATGGATGCGCCGCAGGATCTCGCGCTCGACCGGCACCTCGGTGTGGTGCTGGATCTGCGCATGCGCCACGAGGTGGCTGGCGAGGTCCTCGCAGACCTCGTAGCGCTCGCGCACCACGCCGATCGGCGCGCTCAGGCGCTGGCGCGCGTCGCTGTAGACCGCGAAGAACGAGGGTGGAATGAAGATCTGGTTGTCGTCGGACATCGCGCGGCGCCGGTGGATTCGGGGCTTCCCAATGACAAAACGCGCCCGCGGGCGCGCTCGTCGTGGCTCCTGCGAGCCGCCGGAAGCGGGATCAGCCGCCCTTCTTGGCGCGCTTGCCGGGGTTCTTCTTGCTGCGCGTGGCGGTGCCGCGCTCGAGGCTGACCTTCTGGCCGCCACCGGAGCGGGGCAAGGTGTAGCCGGGCAGGGGTGTCGGCTTCGGGCTGGCGAGACGGTCGGCTTCGGTACGGATTTTCTTGGGCATGGAAAAGCTCGGATGAAAAATGATGTTCGAGGCGCAATTAGGCCACATCGGGGATTTTGCCTTCGAGCAGGCGCACCTTGACGCTCTTGCCCTTGACGCGGCCGTTCGCGAGCCGGCGCGCCGCCTCGGCCGCGATGCCGCGCTCCACGGCGACGTAGGTCGAGTATTCGTTGACG
Organism: uncultured Variovorax sp.; assembly: GCA_966095775.1. Classification (GTDB taxonomy): domain Bacteria; phylum Pseudomonadota; class Gammaproteobacteria; order Burkholderiales; family Burkholderiaceae_C; genus Variovorax. The sequence goes on from CBHTTS010000016.1 coordinate 17,526, forward strand.
TTGATCTTGCCCACCTGCTCGCGCGCGTAGCCGCATTCGCCGGTGAGCGCGCCCAGCACGTCGCCGGCGCGGATCTTCTCCTTGCGGCCGCCGACGATCTGCAGCGTCGCCATCGGCGGCGACAGCGGCGCGCCCGGGCCCGGCGTGAGTTCGGAGAGCGCGTGCCATTCCGATTCGCGGCCCTGCAGCTGCTCGATCCTGCCCACGCTGCCCATCTCGTCCATGCTCGCGAGGTTCAGTGCGAGGCCCTCGCCGGCGCCCTGCTGGCCCACGCGGCCGGTGCGGCCGATGCGGTGGACGTGGACCTCGGGATCGGGCGTCACGTCGACGTTGATCACCGCTTCGAGCTGCGCGATGTCGAGCCCGCGCGCGGCCACGTCGGTGGCCACGAGCACCGAGCAGCTGCGGTTGGCGAACTGCACCAGCACCTGGTCGCGCTCGCGCTGCTCGAGCTCGCCGAACAGCGCGAGCGCGCTGAAGCCCTGCGCCTGCAGGACCTGCACGAGGTCGCGGCACTGCTGCTTGGTGTTGCAGAAGGCCAGCGTGCTGACCGGGCGGAAATGGTCGAGCAGCAGGCTCACGGCATGCAGCCGCTCGCTCTCCTTCACCTGGTACCAGCGCTGGCGGATGGTGGTGCCCTGGTGCTGCGCCTCGACCGCGATCTGCTGCGGGCTCTTCATGAACTGCGCGGCGAGCTTCGCGATGCCTTCGGGGTAGGTGGCCGAGAACAGCAGCGTCTGGCGCTCCTTCGGGCACTGGCGCGCCACCTTCGCGATGTCGTCGAAGAAGCCCATGTCGAGCATGCGGTCGGCTTCGTCGAGCACCAGGGTGTTGAGCGCCGCGAGGTCGAGGTTGCCGCGCTCGAGGTGGTCCATGATCCGGCCCGGCGTGCCCACCACGACGTGCGCGCCGTGCTCCAGGCTCGCGGCCTGGCCGCGCAGCGCCACGCCGCCGCAGAGCGTGACCACCTTGACGTTCTCCTCGGCGCGCGCGAGGCGGCGGATTTCGGTCGTCACCTGGTCGGCCAGTTCGCGCGTGGGGCACAGCACCAGCGACTGCACCGCGAAGCGCCGCGGATTGAGGTTGGCGAGCAGCGCGAGGGCGAAGGCCGCGGTCTTGCCGCTGCCGGTCTTGGCCTGCGCGATCAGGTCCTTGCCGAGCAGCGCGCTCGGCAGGCTGGCGGCCTGGATCGGCGTCATCCGCGCGTAGCCGAGCTGCGCGAGGTTGGCGAGCATCTGCGGCGAGAGCGGCAGCGTGCCGAAGCCGTCGGTCGGGACCGTGGGATCGGTGGAGGTCATCGGGAGAACGGAAAACGGGTCGCCAGAAAACCGAAAGGCCTTGCCGAGCGCCCGTCGCCGGGCGCCGCAAGGCCCTCGGGGCGCGCGCGGATCAGCGGCGGGGCGTGTTGTTGTTGCCGCCGGTGTTGGTCGGCGGCGGGCCGCGGCGTTCCAGGTGGCGGAAGGTGATGCGGCCCTTGGTCAGGTCGTAGGGCGAGAGCTCGAGCGACACCTTGTCGCCCGCCAGGATGCGGATGTGGTGCTTGCGCATCTTGCCGCCGCTGTAGGCGATCAGCTGGTGGCCGTTGTCGAGCGTGACACGGTAGCGCGAATCGGGCAGGACTTCGGTCACTGCGCCGTTCATTTCGATCAGTTCTTCCTTGGGCATCTGTGATTACCTCTGAATCGTCCGATAAGTGTGTTGGAGATGAAAACTGGCGTCATTGTTTCAGCCGGAGCCCGGCATCGCGAACGCGCCGTGCAAGGCCGCTGGTTTCGCGCCCCGCACCGCGCGGAGGCGCTATTCGCTTCAACAAGAACGAAGGCAGTGGTGGCAATCATGGACGCCGCTGCGGCGCTCCAACACACTGTGAAAACCGGCCTGCCCCCCCTGAATCCATCGCACAGGCCGGCGGTTGACGAATAACTTCGCCGTGGTCATCGAAACGAACCCGACATTATAGCCCGCAAGGCATGACAGTTGCTTGTCGGGCTCGCGCAGGGCTAGTCGAGCCCCAGCTGGCGCCGGTTCGCGGCCACGTCGACGCCGCCCGCGGCGAAGTCGTCGAACGCCCGGTCGGCCACATGGATGATGTGGTCGGCGATGAACTTCGCGCCCTCGCGCGCGCCGTCCTCGGGGTGCTTGATGCAGCATTCCCATTCGAGCACGGCCCAGCCCGGGAAGTCGTACTGCGCCATCTTCGAGAAGATGGCGCCGAAGTCGACCTGCCCGTCGCCGAGCGAGCGGAAGCGCCCGGCGCGGTTGATCCAGCTCTGGAAGCCGCCGTAGACGCCCTGCTTGCCGGTCGGGTTGAACTCGGCATCCTTGACGTGGAAGATCTTGATCCGCTCGTGGTAGTGGTCGATGTACGCGAGGTAGTCGAGCTGCTGCAGCACGAAGTGGCTCGGGTCGTACAGCAGGCAGGCGCGCGGATGGTTGTGGACGCGCTCGAGAAACATCTCGTAGCTCACGCCGTCGTGCAGGTCTTCGCCGGGGTGGATCTCGTAGCCGACGTCCACGCCCGCGTCGTCGAAGGCGTCCAGGATCGGGCGCCAGCGGCGCGCGAGCTCGTCGAAGGCTTCCTCGATCAGGCCCGGCGGACGCGGCGGCCAGGAGTACAGGTAGGGCCAGGCGAGCGCGCCGGAGAAGGTCGCGTGGGCCCGGAGGCCGAGGTTGGCCGAGGCCTTGGCCGCGAGGTGCAGCTGTTCCACGGCCCATCGCTGGCGCCGCGCCGGATCGCCGCGCACTTCGGGCGCCGCGAAGCCGTCGAAGCCGGCGTCGTAGGCGGGATGCACCGCCACCAGCTGGCCCTGCAGGTGGGTCGAGAGCTCGGTGATCGACACGCCGTGGCGCGCGAGCATGCCCTTGACCTCGTCGCAGTAGGTCCTGCTTTCGGCCGCGCGGCGCAGGTCGAAGAGGCGCGCGTCCCAGCTCGGGATCTGCACGCCCTTGTAGCCCAGGCTCGCGGCCCAACCGGCGATCGCGTCGAGCGAATTGAACGGGGCCTGGTCCCCGGCGAACTGGGCCAGGAATATGGCCGGGCCCTGGATGGTCTTCATGGCTTTGTCTTCCTTGGTGGTCGTGGCGGCGTTGAAAGCATACTTGGCGTTTCGTCCGACCCCGGGCGAGAGGCCGAAGCGCCACAATGGACTTTCCTTTCCGCTCAGCACGTCCTGCCCGCTCCGAGATGCCACAACCCGTCGCTGCCCGGCTGAAGATCGGCCTTTCCGCCTGTTTCTCGCATGCGGACCCGGCGCGCTCGCTGTTCACCAACAAGACGCTGCAGTACGTCGAGCAATCGATCGCGCACTGGCTGATGTCGGCCGGCGCGATGGTGGTGATGGTGCCCTGTCCCACGGGAGAGACCGCGCGCGGCGACACCAAGCTCTCGCACTACGCCGAGTGGCTCGACGGCGTGGTGATGCACGGCGGCGCCGACGTCTGGCCCGGCAGCTACGGCGAGGTGCCGCTCAAGGACGCCTGGATCGGCGACCGCATCCGCGACCTCTACGACCTCGCGCTCGTGGAGGCCTTCGAGCAGGCGGGCAAGCCGATCTTCGGCGTCTGCCGCGGGCTGCAGCTGATCAACGTCGCCTTCGGCGGCACGCTCTACCAGGACATCGAGGCGCAGCACCAGCATCCGCAGACGCAGCGGCACCGCGACCCGGTGACCTACGACCAGAACTTCCACGACATCGAGATCGTCGAGGGCACGCGCCTCGCGAAGCTCTATCCCGAGGTGCGCACGGCACGCGTCAACAGCATCCACCACCAGGGCGTGAAGGATCTCGCGCCGGGCTTCGAGATCGAGGCCTGGAGCCTGCCCGACCGCGTGCCCGAGGCGATCCGCCGCCGGCCCGAGAAGGGACGCAGCTACATCGCCGCCACGCAGTGGCACCCCGAGTTCCACAAGTACGGCAGCACCGAGACCGTGGACGACACGCCGATCCTGCACGACTTCCTCTGGGCCTGCGCGACCGCGCGGGTCGCGCCCCAGACCTCGCAGCGCAGCGCGCCCGGCCGCATCCGCGACCGCGCCGCGCGCGTGCTGCGGCAGGCGCTGCTGCGCCGCTGAGCGCGTCGGCTCAGCGGTTCTTGCTGCCGCTGACGCCGGCGTCGATGGTGCCGAACACCGTCACGCCGCTGCCCGAGGCGGCGCGGTCGCCGCCCGCCGATGCGGCGCCGCCCGAGGCGCAGCCCGCGACGAGGGCGCCCATGGCGATGGCGAGAAAGGCGGCAAGGAATGGCTTCACGCGAACTCCGTCGAAAGTGGACCTGCGCCCACTATAGGCCGCCCGCCCGCGCGGGCTGTAACAAGGCCCGGCATGCCCGCGCCGGGCGCGGGGCTCAGGCGCGCGGGTCGGTCGCCAGCAGCATCTCGACCATCGTGCGCAGGTCCGCTTGCAGCCGCGCGGCGCCGCCCTCGTCGAGCGCGAGCGTGGCCTCGTCCATGTAGAGCCTGCGGTTGACCTCGACCTGGATGCTGTGCCGGTGCTCGGCGGGCCGGCCGTTGCGGCGCACCAGCTCGACGCCCTTGTAGGGATGGTTGTAGTCCACGCTGTAGCCGCGTGCGCGCAGGTGGGCGCAGATGCGCTCGGACAGCGCCGGATCGGCGGTGCTGCCGTCGCGGTCGCCGATCACGAAGTCGGCATGCGCCACGCCCGGGAAATCGGTCGCGTGGCTGCCCGCGACCGCCGGCATCGAATGGCAGTTGAGGTGGATGCTGTAGCCGTGCCGCGCGTGCGCGGCGTCGATCGCCTCGGCCACGGCCGCGTGGTAGGGGTGCCAGCAGCGGTCGATGCGCGCGCGCACCTCGGCCACCGTGAGCAGCCGGTCGTAGATCGGCAGCCCCTCGTCGGTGAGCTTCCAGATCAGGCCCTTGCCGAGTCGCACCTTCGACAGCACGCGCGGGTCGGACGAGAGCGGGCCGTCCCACGGGCCGTCGAGCAGCGAGGTGTCGAGCTCCGTCAGGTCGCGGTTGGCGTCGAGGTAGCTGCGCGGGAAGTGCGCCTCGATCCACGCCACGCCCATGTCGGGCGCGAAGGCGTAGAGCTTCTCGACGTGGGTGTCTTCGGCGCGGCGCAGCGTCGCCAGGTCGCGCACCGAGCGGAAGTCCTCCGGATAGGCGGTGCCGCTGTGCGGGGAGTCGAGCACCAGCGGGGTGCGGCCGGGCAGGCTGCTCACCTGCGCCGAGGCCTGCGTGCGTGTCTGGATCAGCTTGAGAACAGGATGCATAGGCAGGTTCGGCTCAGTCCAATCGGATGCGCGCGAAAGCGGCGACCTTCTTCATCTTCTCGATCTCGGCGTCGATCTGCTTCGCGAACTCGGCCGGCGTGGTGCCCGAGGCGTAGAGCCCCTGCAGCGCGAGCCGCTCGCGCACGGTCGCGTCCTTGAGCGCCGTGGCCACGGCCTGCTGCATGCGCAGCGCGGTCTCGGCCGGCGTGCCCGCCGGCGCCACCAGGCCGAACCACGACGGGTCGTTGTTGGCCGGGTAGCCCAGCTCGCGGTAGGTCGGCACCTCGGGCAGCACGTCGAGGCGGCCACTCCAGGACACGGCCAGCGCCTTCAGCTTGCCGGCCTTCACGTGCGGCAGCGAGGACGCGACCTGGTCGAAGTACACCGGCACCTCGCCCGCGAGCACGTCGTTGATCGCCGGGCCCGCGCCGCGGTAGGGGATGTGCACCATCGAGGTTCCGGTGCTGCTCTTGAACAGCTCGCCCCACATGTGGCCGATGGTGCCGTTGCCCGGCGAGGCGTACGACACCTTGCCCGGGTTGGCCTTGAGGTGCTTCACGAGTTCGGCGAAGTTCGCGACCGGCAGCACCCGCGGATTGACCACGACCACGCCGGGCGCCTTCACGAGCTCGGTCACCGCCACGAAGCCCTTGACCGGGTCGTAGGGCAGCTTCTGGTAGACGGCCGGGTTCACGCCGTGGGTGGAGAGGGTGGCGACGCCGAAGGCGAGACCGTCGGGCGCCGACCGGGCGACCTCGGCCATGCCGATGGAGCCGCCGGCGCCGGCGCGGTTGTCGATGACCACGGGCTGCTGGAGGATCTTCGCGAGCGGCTCCGACAGCACCCGCGCCGTGATGTCCGTGGCGCCGCCGGGCGGGAATGGCACGATCAGCCGGATCGGCTTGCCTTGGGCGAAAGACATTCCAGGTGCGACAGAAGCAGCGGCCAGCGCGGAAAGAAAATGACGACGTTGCATGGGGGATTTTTCCAATGAGACAGAAGAAACAAAGCAAAAAGTTGCCGCTTCCTCCAAGCAAAGGATAGACCAGCTAACATTCCAATCTGGAATGTTTTGATGGGCTTCCTTCCTGCCATGTCGCTGCGCCGCCTCAATCCGCCGCTGAACCTCCTGCGGGCCTTTTCCACCGTGGTGCGCTTCGGCGGCATCTCGCGCGCGGCCGAGGCGCTGCATCTGACGCAGGGCGCCGTCAGCAAGCAGGTGCAGGAGCTCGAACGCTGGATCGGCGTGCCGCTGTTCGAGCGCAGCCGCAAGCGCCTCGCGCTCACGCCCGCGGGCGAGCGCTACGAGAAGGCGGTGCGGGCCGTGCTGGCCCAGCTCGAGGCGGCCACGCTGGAGATGATCACCAGCGGCGACGGCGGCGGCGCGCTGCATCTCTCGACCTTGCCCACCTTCGGCGCCAAGTGGCTGATCCCGCGCCTGCCCGATTTCCAGCGCCGCCATCCGCAGATCACGCTGCATTTCGTGCCTTTCGTGCACGGCTACGACTTCGAGCGGCCCGAGCTCGACTGCGCCATCCTGTTCGGCGACGGCCACTGGCCGGGCGCGCGCTCGCACTACCTCGCGGGGCGCGACATGGCGCTGATCGCGCCGCGCGCGGAACTCGCCGAGGTGCGCATCCGCGCGCCGCAGGACGTGGCGCGCTGCACGCTGCTGCGCCACGTGACGGTGCCGCAGTCCTGGCTGCAGTGGAGCGAGGCGCACGGCGTGCGCGGGCTCGATCCGCTGGCCGGGCCGCAGTTCGACCAGTTCCAGACCATGATCCGGGCGGTCATGGTCGGCATGGGCGTGGCGCTGGTGCCGCGCTGCCTGGTGCAGGACGACATCGCCTCCGGGCTGGTCGACGAGCCGCTGGCCGGCGGCGGCTACCTCGGCGGCGAGGGCTACTGGTTCTGCTACCCCGAGGGCCGCGGCCAGCTCGCCACGCTCGACCACTTCCGCCGCTGGCTGCTCGCGGACGTGGACCGGCAGGCGGCGCCGGCCGCCTGAGGGCCTATTCGGGCTTGGCGCCCGAGGCCTTGACCGCCGCGCCCCAGCGCCCGATCTCGCTCGCCACGAAGCGGTCGAACTCCGCGCCCGTGGTCGGCGCGGGCTCGGAGCCGCGGTCGCGGATGAAGCGCGCCATCTGCTCGGTCTGGAGGATCTCGGTCACCTCCTTGTTGAGCCGCGCCGTGACCTCGGCCGGCGTGCCGCGCGGCGCCATCAGCCCGAGCCAGCCCACGGCCTCGAAGTCCTTCGTGCCGGCGACGCCGCTCTCGCGCACCGTCGGCACGTCCGGCAGCTGCGACGAGCGCCGGGCCGAGGTGACGGCCAGCGCCACGGCCTTGCCCGACTTGATGTGCGGCAGCGCCGCCGTGACCGAGTCGACCATCAGCGGCACCTGGTTGCCGAGGAAGTCGGCCTGCGCCGGACCGCTGCCGCGGTAGGGGATGTGGGTGATGAACACGCGCGCCGCGGACTTGAACATCTCGCCCGACAGGTGCTGCGTGCCGCCGATGCCGGCGCTCGCGTAGCTGAGCTTGCCGGGCTCGGCCTTCGCGCGCGCGGCCAGGTCGGCCATGCTGCGGATGCCGCTCTCGGGCGTGGCCAGGAACACCAGCGGCACGGTGGCGATCAGCGAGATGCCCACGAGGTCCTTGCGCGGGTCGAAGCCCGGCTTGGCGTAGAGGGTCTGGTTGACCGCCATCGCGCTGCCCGCGACCACCAGCGTGTAGCCGTCGGCCGGCGCGCGCACCACGAACTCGGTGCCGATGTTGCTGCCCGCGCCGGCCTTGTTGTCGACGATCACCGGCTGGCCGAGCCGCCGGCCGAGCTGCTCGGCGAGGGCGCGCGCGAAGATGTCGGTCGCCTGGCCGGGCGGGAAAGGCACCACGAGCTTCACGGGCTTGTCGGGCCAGCCCGCGGCATGGGCGGCAGCGCCGCCGAGCAGGGCGGCAGCGGCGGCGATCGCGAGGGCGGCGAGGCGTCTTCTGGCGTGCTGCATGGCCGTCACGTCGCCGAGAGGTGCTTGCCGACGATGCCCGCGAGCTCGAACATCGTCACCTGGTCCTTGCCGAACACCGGCTTGAGCTTCGCGTCGGCGTTGATCGCGCGCTTGTCCTTCGCGTCCTGCAGGCCGTTGGCCTTGATGTAGTCCCAGAGCTTCTTGATGACCTCGGTGCGCGCCACCGGCTCGGCGCCGATCACCGCGGCCAGCGAGTCGCTGGGCTTGAGCCCCGCGGCGGCCTTGCGCGGCGCGGCCGCCTTCTTCGCGGCCGGTGCCTTCTTCGCCGCGGGCGCCTTCTTGGCCGCCGCGGTCTTGGCCGCGGGCGCGGCCTTGCCGAAGGTCTTGCGCGGCGGGAACTTGCTGCCTCCCTCGCGCGGCGCGAACTCGAAGGTCACCTTGCCTTCCTCGGCGTTCCAGGTCAGGAAGGCCTTGAACGGGCGGCGCGTGCGCATGCTCACGAACTTGTCGAGCAGGTCGGTCTTGCCGGTGGCGAGCAGCTTCTCCATCTGCGCGCGTTCGACCGGCTGCTGCAGGATGATCTTGCCGGTCTTGAAGGTGCAGCTCGGTGTCGGCTGCGCATTGGTGGGCACCGACTTCTCGCAGACGTAGTTGCTGCCGTGCTCGAACACCGGCGCGCCGCAGATGGGGCAGGGGCCGAGCGTGTCCTGCGCGCTGAAGTCGACGATCTCGCCGGTGTCGGCGTTCTTGTCGTCGCCGAAGTCGAACTCGAGCTTCCAGTTCTTCGCCTCCTCGTCGTACTTGAGCACGATCTCGGACGTGAACGGCCACCCCGCCTTCGAGCGGAAGCCCTCGAGCGGGCCGATGTGCTTGTCGGCGAGCAGCGCCTCGGCCTCGGCGGTCTCGAAGGTGCGCCCGGCCGGCGACTTGCCGAACGAGAAGCCGCAGGGCGCCTGGCCCGGGCGGCCGGTGCAGGAGTAGCGGCGGTAGTTCTCCTTCACGACGCCGCCGCAGTTGGGGCAGGGCGTCGAGAGCGTGGCGTAGTCGCCCGGCACGGTGTCGCGGTCGTACTCCTTGGCCTTCTTGACGATGTGCTCCGTCATCTGGGCGATCTCGCGCATGAAGGCGTCGCGGCTGAGCGCGCCCTTCTCCATCTGCGCGAGCTTGTATTCCCATTCGCCCGTGAGCTCGGCCTTGGAGAGCTCCTCCACGCCCAGGCCGCGCAGCAGCGTCATGAGCTGGAAGGCCTTGGCGGTCGGGATCAGCTCGCGGCCGTCGCGCAGCATGTACTTCTCGTTGATCAGGCCTTCGATGATGGCCGCGCGCGTGGCCGGCGTGCCCAGGCCCTTCTCCTGCATCGCCTCGCGCAGCTCGTCGTCGTCGATCATCTTGCCGGCGCCTTCCATCGCGCCCAGCAGCGTCGCTTCGGAGTAGCGCGCCGGCGGCCGGGTCTTGAGGCCCTTGGCGTCGGCCGCGAGCGTCTTCACCATCTCGCCGGGCTTCACCGGAACGAGGTTCTTGCCGTCCTTCTCGTCCTCGTCGTTGACCGCCTCCTTGCCGTAGATCGCGAGCCAGCCCGGCTTCACGAGCACCTTGCCGTCGGAGCGGAAGGCGTAGTTCCGGCCCTGGTGCGACACGGTGCTGATGCGCGTGGTCACCTGGAACTCGGCGCTCGGGAAGAACACCGAGAGGAAGCGCCGCACCACGAGGTCGTAGAGCTTCTGCTCGGCCTCGCTCAGGCCGCTCGGCGGCTGCAGCGTCGGGATGATGGCGAAGTGGTCCGACACCTTCGCGTTGTCGAAGATGCGCTTGTTCGGCTTGACGTAGCTGCCGTCCAGCGCCTGCTGCGCGAACGGCGCGAGATGCTTCAGGCCGCTCGTGGCGAGCATGCCCATGGTCTGCTTGACGACCGGCAGGTAGTCCTCGGGCAGCGCGCGCGAATCGGTACGCGGGTAGGTCAGCGCCTTGTGGCGCTCGTACAGGCTCTGCGCCAGCGCGAGCGTGGTCTTGGCGCTGAAGCCGAAGCGGCCGTTGGCCTCGCGCTGCAGCGAGGTCAGGTCGAACAGCATCGGCGAGGCCTGCGTGGTGGGCTTGCTTTCCTCGGTCACGCTCGCGGGCTTGCCGCGCGCGGCCTCGGCGATCGCCAGCGCATCGCGCTCGTTCCAGACCCGGTCGGCGCGCTGCTCGGCATCGGGCTCGCCGTTGGGCAGCAGCGGCGCGTTGGCCTTTTTCCACTGCGGGTCGAACCACTTGCCGGGGTATTCGCCGGCCTCGGCCTGGAAGGTGGCGTGCACTTCCCAGTAGTCGCGCGAGACGAACTTGCGGATCTGCTCCTCGCGCTCCACCACCACCGACAGCGTGGGCGTCTGCACCCGGCCGACGGTGGTCAGGAAGAAGCCGCCGTCGCGCGAGTTGAAGGCGGTCATGGCGCGCGTGCCGTTGATGCCCACGAGCCAGTCGGCTTCGGAGCGCGAGCGCGCGGCGTCGGCCAGGCCCTGCATCTGTTTCTCGGTGCGCAGCGACTCGAAGCCCTCGCGAATGGCCTGCGGCGTCATCGACTGCAGCCAGAGGCGCTTCACGGGCTTGTTGAGCCCGCTCTTGCCGCCCGCGTACTGCTCGATCAGGCGGAAGATCAGCTCGCCCTCGCGGCCCGCGTCGCAGGCGTTGACGAGCTCGGTCACGTCCTTGCGCCGGGCCTGCTTGACCACCGCGTTGAGGCGGGTCTTGGTCTTGTCCACCGGCTTGAGATCGAAGCGCGGCGGGATCACCGGCAGGTTGGCGAAGCTCCACTTGCCGCGCTTGACGTCGAACTCCTCGGGCGCCTGGATCTCGACCAGGTGGCCGACGGCACTGGTCACGACGTACTGCTCGTTCTCGAAGTGGTCCTCGTGCTTTTCGAACTTGCCGGCCACCGGCGTCAGCGCCCGGACGATGTCCTGCGCCACCGACGGCTTTTCTGCGATTACCAAAGTCTTTGTCATCTAAGGGCTCTCTATACTCTGCGGCTTCCCGCGTGCGCACGCGCACGCGCGCATGTGTGCATATTCAACCTAACAGACTTCGGCGATGCCTTCCAAATCCACCACTTCCGGCGGCCGCCGCATCCAGACGCGGCGCTCCACCGTCCATGGCAATGGCGTCTTCGCCGTCCAGGACATCGCGGAAGGCGAGACGCTGATCGAATACAAGGGCGAGGTCATCGACTGGAAGGAAGCGCTGCGCCGCCATCCGCACGACCCGTCCCAGCCGAACCACACCTTCTACTTCCACATCGACGACGGGCGCGTGATCGACGGCAACGTCAACGGCAACGCCGCGCGCTGGATCAACCACTCCTGCGATCCGAACTGCGAGGCCGACGAGGTCAATGGGCGCGTTTATATCAAGGCGCTGCGCAACATTGCTGCAGGAGAGGAGCTCAACTACGACTACGGCCTGATCATCGACGAGCCCTACACCCCGAAGCTTCTGGCCGAATTCCCGTGCTGGTGCGGCTCCGAGAACTGCCGCGGCACGCTGCTGACGCCGAAGGACGAGCACGAGGAAAAGAAGAAGAAAAAGAAGAAGGCCAAGAAAAAGAAGGCCGACCGGAAGAAGGCCGAGAAGAAGGAAGCGCGCAAGGCGGAAAAGAAGGCCGACAAGAAGGGCGGGAAGGGTCCCGAGAAGAAGAAAAAGCCCGGGAAGGCCAAGGACTGACATGCCGGGCGCCACGGCCGCATCCTGGTTCGAGGACCGCATCGCCGCCACCGTGGCGCCGCTGCTGCCGGGTTTCGCCGTCGAGGCGGTGTCCGAGATCGACTCGACCAACGCCGAGCTCATGCGGCGCGCCCGCGCGGGCCGCAGCGAGCCCGTGCTGCTGGTCGCCGAGCGGCAGACCGCGGGCCGCGGCCGGCTTGGCCGCCCCTGGCAGAGCGCCGAAGCGCGCGGCGAGCAGGCGGCCGCATCCTCGCTGACCTTCTCGCTCGGCCTGCCGCTCGCGCCGCGCGACTGGTCGGGGCTGTCGCTCGCGGTCGGCGTCGGCGTGGCCGAAGCCCTCGATCCCGCGGGCACGGCGAAGATCTCGCTCAAGTGGCCCAACGACCTCTGGGTCGACGACCGCAAGCTCGCCGGCATCCTGATCGAAACCGCCATGCCGCATGCGGCGCGCGGCGAAGGGGCGCCGCGCTATCTGGTGATCGGCATCGGCATCAACATCGGCCCGCGCGAGGCCGACGGCATGCGCACACCGCCCGCCTGGCTGCGCCAGTGGCGCCCCGAGGCGCGTGCGCCCGAGGTGCTGGCCGAGATCGCGGCGCCGCTCGTGCGCGGCGTGCAGGCCTTCGAGGCGCGCGGCTTCGCGCCGTTCGCCGAACGTTTCGCGGCGCGCGACGCGCTGCGCGGACGCGAGGTACAGCTCAGCGACGGCACCGCGGGGCTGTGCGAAGGCGTGGCCTGGGGCGGCGAGCTGCAGGTGCGCACCGCCGCGGGCCTGCAGATGATCTCGAGCGACGAGGTCAGCGTGCGCCCGCGCGGCATGGCTTTCTGAGAGCCGGCGAACTCCCATGAAGCTGCGCCTCCTCGTCGTCCTCCTGGTCGTCGCCAACCTCGGCTATTGGCTCTGGTCGCGCGGCGACCTCGCCGGCTTCGGCATGGCGCCCGCGAGCCTCAACGAGCGCGAACCGCAGCGCCTCGCGCGCCAGGTGCATCCCGAATGGCTGCAGATCCGCAAGGACGCCAAGGGCGCGCCCTGAGCGGCGTGCCGACCGGGCTCAGGACGCGGCAGCCTCGCCCTCGAAGCGCACCGTGAAGCGCGCGCCCGGCGGCTGCCGGCCCGGGTGCGCGTCCTCGAGCCGGATCTGCGCATGGTGCAGGTTCGCGATCTCGCGCACGATCGGCAGGCCCAGGCCCGAGCCGTCGGCCTCGTTGCCGAGCACGCGGTAGAAGGGCTCGAACACCAGCTCGCGGTCGGCCTCGGCGATGCCGGGGCCGTTGTCCTCCACCTGCAGCAGCACCACGTGGCCGAAGGGATCGGCCAGCACGCGCGCGGTGATCACGCCCGGTCGCTCGCTGGTCGAGGGCGTGTAGTTGATCGCGTTGTCGAGCAGGTTGCGGATCAGCTCCTTCAGCAGCGTCGGGTTGCCCTCGATCACCACGCCCGGCGCGCCCGGCTGCGCGCCGTCGTAGCCCAGGTCTACGCGCCGCTCGATCGCGCGCGGCACCGCCTCGCGCACCACCTCGATGGTGAGCCGCGCGAGGTCGCAGGCCTGGCGCGCGGTGCCGGCGCCGGTGCTTTCGGCGCGCGCGAGCGACAGCAGCTGGTTCACCGTGTGGGTGGCGCGCACGCTGGCGCGGCCGATCTGCTTGAGCGACTGCTTGAGCTCGTCGGCGTTGGCGCCCTCGCGCTGCGCCAGGTCGGCCTGCATGCGCAGGCCCGCGAGCGGCGTCTTGAGCTGGTGCGCGGCGTCGGCGAGGAAACGCTTCTGCGTGTGGATCGAATCGTTGAGCTTGTCGAGCAGCTCGTTCACCGACGAGACCAGCGGCACCACCTCGAGCGGCACCGACGATTCGTCGAGCGGGCTGAGGTCGCCCGGGCGGCGCTCGCGGATGCGCGCTTCCACCACCGACAGCGGCTTGATGCCGCGCACCAGCGCGAGCCAGATCAGCAGCACCGCGAGCGGCAGGATCGCGAACTGCGGCAGCAGCACGCCCTTGATGATCTCGGTCGCGAGGATCGACTGCTTCTCGCGCGTCTCCGCCACCTGCAGCAGCGCCGGCGCTGCGTCGTCCTTGTCGGCGAGCCACAGCGAGGCCACGCGCACCGGCTTGCCGCGCATCTCGCCGTTGCGCAGCGTCACCACGCCGAGCACCGGCGGCTCGTCGAGGTTCGGATGCGGCACGTCGGCTTCGCCGCTGACGAGCTTGCCGTGGCCGTCGATCAGCTGGTAGTAGACCCGGTCGGCCCCGTCGGCGCGCAGGATCTCGCGCGCGGGCTGCGGCAGCACGAAGGCGGTCTGGCCCTGCTGCACCGTGACCAGCCGCGCCAGCGTCTGCACGTTGTATTCGAGCGCGCGGTCGAAGGGCGCGTTGGCGATGCCCTGGGCCACCAGCCACGTGACGCCGATGCTCACCGGCACCAGCAGCAGCAGCGGCGTGAGCATCCAGTCGAGGATTTCGCCGAACAGGGAGCGCTGCGCGCGCTGGAAGAGTTTCAAGCCGGTTTCCTGAAAAATAGAACTAAAGTGTGGATTTTTGCGGCTTCCGCGGCGCTTGTGGGGCGGCACCGGCGGGCTGCCCGGTTGTAGTCTTGCCGCGCGGTTTCCGCAAACCAAAACACACAGGGGGAAGAATGAAGCATCACCGGGCAGGCGGCTGCCTGCGCCCGTCGTGAACGCGCTCGCCGTCACTGCGGTGGCCGCCGCGCTGGGCGTCGCGGGCACCGAGGCCGGCCGCGCGCCGCTGCCGGCGGAGCCCGCGCTGTCGTTGAGCACGCCGCAGCCGGGCTCGACCGCCGCGGAGGGCAACGGCACCGAAGGCCTCTACGTGTCGCTCAGCGACGTCCTGTTCGTCAGCCCCGGCGGCGACATCGCGGCCAAGTTCGCGGCCGGCACGCTCTGGGGCGCGATCCGCGTGCAGGGAACGGCCTGGTCGTTCGATGCCGGCACGCGGCACCATTTCTTCGAGGCCCGCCCGGTCGAGGGCTCGGGCGCCTTCGTGCCTCGCCGATCGATGAGCGGCAGCTACGCCCAAGCCCAGCGCGAACCCGAACCCTTCGGTCCCTACCGCTATGCGCTCGAGAACGCGCTCGCGGTCTCGCAGGCCAGCATCGCGGGCACGTGGCACAACCCGCCGACGAACTTCGGCATGGGCATGTCGATCGAGGTCGACGCGCGCGGCGCCTTCACGGGCACCTCCGCCGGCTCGGAGATCGGCCACTGCCAGCTCTCGGGCAGCGTCACGCAGCTGCAGCCCGGCACCGCCAAGAACATGTTCCGCTTCCGCCTGGTCGCCGCTCCAGCCGGCGGCGCCGCGAAGGACCCCTGCCAGCTGGTCACCGGCATGGTCTACAGCGGCCCGGCCGCGGTCGTGCTGTCGCCCGCAGCCGCTGCCGCCGGCGCCGTCGACCCGCCCGCGCGCAACATCCTGTTCCTGGTGCGCACCGGCACCGGCGCCACGCTCTCGATCGCGCTGCGCGAGCAGGCTGCGGCGGACCAGGCCGCGGGAACTCGACCTCGGCGAAGAATTCGATCGAAAGCGTGACTTAGTTCGAACCTCCGGAGAGGGAGGCGCATACCCTCGAGAGCGCCCGTTGTAGTCTCGCCTCGCGTTTTCGCGATTCCAACAATCTCAGGGAGTTCTCATGAAAGAAGTATTGCCGAGCGGCTGTCCCCGGCCGATGTGGATGGCTGCGGCCGCGCTGGCCGCGGGTGTCGGAATGACGGGCTGCGGTGGAGGCGGCGGGGGTGGTGGTGGTGCGCTGCCGCCTTTGGCGCTGGCACCCAGCCCTGTGCCTGCGCCTGCCCCTGCGCCTGTCTCCGCCCCGTCCCCCGCGCCCGCTCCTGACACCAGCCGGGATCCGGTGCCGGGCAGCGAGCCGGCCCCGACCTTGGCGGAGCCCCAGCCCGGTTCGACCGCCGCGGCGGGAAACAACAGCGAAGGCCTCTATGCCGACACAGGAGAAGTCGCCTTCGTGGGCGCAGATGGCAGTCTGGCGGCCAAGCTCACGGTCGGAACGATGTGGGGATCGATCACCGTGGCGGGAACCGATTGGTCTTTCAATCCGGACACCGAGTACTACTTCGTGACAGCCGATCCGGTGACCGGCTCCGGCAGCTTCGTCCCGAAAAAATCGATGCGCGGCAACTACGCGACAGGCGGCGGCACTTCGCGAAGCTTCGGCCCATTCACCTATGCGCGTGAGAACGCGCTGGCGGTCTCGCAGGAAAGCGTTGCCGGCAAATGGAGCAATGCGGAGAACAGCCCGAGCCTCAGCATCTCGATCGAAGTGGATGCCATGGGCGTTTTCACGGGCACGACCAAGGGATCGCAGAGCGGCACCTGCACCATCTCCGGCACGATCGCGCAGGCTCAGCCTGGGACGGCCAAGAACATGTACAGCTTTACGCTGGCTGCCGTCAACGCGGGAGGAAGCGACGACAAGTGCAAGCTTGCGACCGACCTCTCCTACAAAGGTCCAGCCGCGATCGCGTACTCGGCGGCGGGCATTTACGAAAGCAACGGCTACTTCCGCAATATCGCGTTCATGGCCCGCACGTCGAACGCCTCCTACATGTGGGCGGCGCTGCGAAAGCAGCAGCCCTGATGTGCCGAGGAGATCCGGGGCTCAGCCCTGGATCTTCTCGAGGCAATAACCGAGCCCGCGCACCGTCGCGATCCGCACCGGTCCCTTCTCGATCTTCTTGCGCAGCCGGTGGATGTAGACCTCGATCGCGTTGAGGCTCACTTCCTCGCCCCATTCGCACAGCCGCTCCACGAGCTGGTCCTTGCTGACCAGCCGGCCGGCGCGCTGCAGCAGCACCTCGAGCAGGCCGAGCTCGCGTGCCGAGAGCTCGATCATCTTGCCGTCGATGGTGGCGACGCGGCCGGCCTGGTCGTAGACCAGCGGGCCGTGGCGGATGGTGTTGCTCGTGGCGCCCATGCCGCGGCGCGTGAGGGCGCGCACGCGCGCCTCGAGCTCCTGCAGGCTGAAGGGCTTGGCCATGTAGTCGTCGGCGCCGTTGTCGAGTCCCTTGACGCGTTCCTCGACGCTGTCGGCCGCGGTGAGCACCAGCACGGGCAACTGCGAGCCGCGCGCGCGCAGCCGCTTGAGGATCTCGATGCCGTGGAGGTTCGGCAGGCCCAGGTCGAGGATCAGCAGGTCGAACTCGCTGTGCGTCATGAGCGCGGTGTCGGCCTGCGAGCCGTTCGCCACATGGTCGACCGCCGCGCCCGAGGTGCGCAGACTGCGCAGCAGGGCATCGGCGAGCACCTGGTCATCCTCCGCAATCAGAATCCGCATGAGCCACCTCCGGCCGGTTCGGGCGTCGCGCCGGCGCCCTTCACATTTGTCTCCGAGGCGGAGTCTAGCCCGCCGTGTAGGCTTCCAGACCGATGGTTACCACGGTGGCGACGTCGTGACCGACGCTGTCTCGGAACTCGCGCTCGGCCTGCATGACGGCGTTGCGGAAGGCGTCGAGCCAGGCCAGGCCATCGGCCGTGAAGCGCACGCGGCGCGCGCGCGCATCGAGCGGATCGGGTTCGCGCGTGACCAGCCCCCAGGCCTCGCACTGGTCCACCAGTGCGCCCATCGCCTGCTTGGTCATGCCGGCGCGCTCCGCCATGTCGGTCAGCCGCGATCCTTCGCGCGCGAGATGCCGCGTGATGTGGATGTGCGCGGCGCTCACCTGGGCGCGGGCGGCGAGGTTCGAGAGGGCGAGCGGCACGTCGATGTCGTGCGCCATCAGCTCGAGCACGCGCTCGTCGAAGCGGCGCATCGCATGGCCCAGCAGGCGCCCCAGGTGGGTCTGCCGCCAGGCGTCGGGATCGATCGGAAAGGACGGGGCGTCGCTCACGGTCAGATAGTAAAGCAAACTGACCAAAAAGTGGCTTTACTCCGATGCATCGGCCCCTACACTACTGTTCAAGCATCCAGGCTGTGGTTAAAAGCAGATGGGTGAGGGTCACACATCAAGTCATCGATTTTTCCAGGAGATTCCACATGGACGCAGTCGTCAAGGGTTCGAGCATCGCGAGCGCCAACAGTGAGAAGGCCAAGGCCCTGCAGGCCGCGCTGGCCCAGATCGAGAAGCAGTTCGGCAAGGGCACGATCATGCGGCTGGGCGAGGGCGAGGCGCTGGAGGACATCCAGGTGGTCTCCACCGGCTCGCTGGGCCTGGACATCGCGCTCGGCGTCGGCGGCCTGCCGCGCGGCCGCGTGATCGAGATCTACGGCCCCGAGTCGTCGGGCAAGACCACGCTCACGCTGCAGGTGATCGCCGCCATGCAGAAGCAGGCCGGCACCTGCGCCTTCGTCGACGCCGAGCACGCGCTCGACGTGCAGTACGCCCAGAAGCTCGGCGTGAACCTGTCCGACCTGCTGATCAGCCAGCCCGACACCGGCGAGCAGGCGCTCGAGATCGTCGATTCGCTGGTGCGTTCGGGCGCGGTCGACCTGATCGTGGTCGACTCGGTCGCCGCGCTCACGCCCAAGG
>CBHTTS010000017.1:0-35685 GCA_966095775.1 uncultured Variovorax sp.
GCCTGCGAGAGGTTGACCGGCGGCTTGCCGGTGATGATGCCGCCGAGCATCACCGAGCCCATGACCATGAGCGCATTCGGATCGCCCTTGGAGCCGTTGACAAATTGCGCCAGACCCAGCGCGCCCGCGGCGCCGCCCTTGTTGTCGTAGGTGACGGTGTCGGCCAGCTTCGCGTCGCTCAGGGCCTTGCCCAGCGCGCGGCCGGTGGTGTCCCAGCCGCCGCCCGGGTTGGCCGGGATCATCATCTTGACGTTGGCGGCGGCGCGCGCCGACAGCGGCAGCGCGGAGGCGGCGGCCAGCGCGGCCAATGACTTCAAAAAGGTATCGCGACGCATCGTTGTCTCCTGAAAACGAAAGAAACCCTGACCAGGGCCTGAGCCGCTATCATGCGCCGCCCCGCTGTCAGTTGGCTGTCCACCGGACTGGGGAAAACACCGAAGCCCTTGCGCCCCCGCCTCCCATGAAGCTGCTGCTGGTCGAAGACGATCCCTCGATGCAGGTGACCCTGCAGCGCGCGCTCGCGCGCAGCCGCATCGATGTGCGCATCTGCGGCGACGGCGCGCTCGCGGTCGAGCAGTGGCGCGCCATCGAGCCCGACGTGGTGGCACTGGACCTGAGCCTGCCCAACCTCGACGGCCTGCAGGTGCTGGCCCAGGCGCGCGCGGCCGGCCTGCGCACGCCTGTGCTGCTGCTCACGGCGCGCGGCACCGTGGGCGACCGCGTCGTGGGCCTGAACGCCGGCGCCGACGACTACCTGCCGAAGCCCTTCGACCTCGACGAGCTCGAGGCGCGGCTGCGCGCGCTGCGCCGGCGCCACCAGAACGCCGACCCCGAGCCGGGGCAGAACCCGCAGGAGGTCGGCGGGCTGCGCTTCGAGCCCGACAGCGGCGCCATCTACCACCGCGGCGTCGTGCTCGAACTCACGCCGCGCGAGCTCTCGCTGCTCAAGGCGCTGATGACCAAGCCCGGCCATGCCGTCACCAAGGAGCGGCTGTTCGAGCTCGTGTTCCCCGGCGAGACCGACGTGCAGTACGAGGCGATCGAGGTCGTGGTCTACCGCCTGCGCAAGAAGCTCGCGGGCACCGGCGCCGCGCTCATGACCCTGCGCGGCCTCGGCTACCTGCTCAGGGCGGAAGCGGCACCATGAGGAAGGCCCTGTCGCTGCGCGCGAGGCTGCTGCTGGGCATCCTCGCGCCGGTGGCGCTGTTCATCGTGATCAACAGCGTGAGCCTCTACCGCCAGAGCCTGGCGGCGGCCACCACGGCCTACGACCGCACGCTGCTCGCCTCGGCCAAGACCATCGGCGAGCAGCTCGACGTCGAAGGCTACGACGAGGCCGCGCGGCTGCGCGCGATCGTGCCCTACTCCGCGCTCGAGGCCTTCGAGGCCGACAACAAGAGCCGGCTCTTCTACCGCGTCTCGGCGCTCGACGGCGAGATGATCTCGGGCTTCGCCGAGCTGCCGTTCTGGCGCGGCCGCATTCCCGACCGCGGCGCCTATGCGGCGCTGGTGGATTTCTACGACGCGCGCTTCCGCGACCAGCCGGTGCGCGTGGCGGTGCTGCTGCAGCCCGTGGCCAGCGCGCGCGGCCGCGGCATGGCGGTGGTGCAGGTGGCCGAGACGCTCGAGCTGCGCGAGACGCTGGTGCGCAAGCTGCTCGTGGACATGCTCTGGCGCCAGCTGCTGCTGATGGGCGTGATCGCGCTCGTCACGGTGCTCGTGGTGCAGCGCGCGACGCGGCCGGTGCGCCAGCTCGGCGAGGCGATCGAGAAGCGCGCGGCCGACGACCTGTCGCCCATCGACGCGCCCGACGCGCCGCGCGAGCTGCGCCCGCTGGTCGACGCCACGACCGAGGTCATGGGGCGGCTGCAGCGCCTGCTCGACCACCAGAAGCGCTTCGTGCGCGACAGCGCGCACCAGCTGCGCACGCCGCTCGCGGTGCTCAAGGCCCAGGTGCAGTCGGCGCGCCGCGGCGACCTGCCGCCCGAACAGGCGCTGGCCGAGATCAGCCAGACCGTGGACCGCGCCACCACGCTCGCCAACCAGATGCTGTCGCTCGCCAAGGTGGAGCAGCTGCGCCAGCAGCCCGAATCGGTGCCGCTCGAACTCGGCGAGGTGGTGCGGCAGATCGCGCTCGACCTGTCGCCGCTGATCGCGGACAAGGCGCTCGACTTCGAGCTCGCGCTCGATCAGCCCGTGACCGTGCGCGCGCACCGCTGGATGCTGCAGGAGCTCACGCGCAACCTGCTGCACAACGCGATCAAGCAGGGTCCGGCCGGCGGCGCGCTGTCGGTCTCGGTGCGCGCGGACGGCGCGGAGGCCGTGCTGACGGTGCGCGACCAGGGGCCGGGCATCTCGCCCGAGCTGCGCCAGCGCCTGTTCGCGCCCTTCGCGGCCGGCGACAGCGCGAGCGGCTCGGGCCTCGGCCTCGCGATCTGCCGCGAGATCGTGCTCGCGCTGGGCGGCCGCATCGCGCTCGACAACCGCTTCGCGCAGGACAATGCCGCACAGGTGGTCGGGCTCGACGCTGTCGTGCGGCTGCCCCTGCACCGCCACAATGCCTGAATCTATGGACCGCCTGCGCATCGACAAATGGCTCTGGGCCGCCCGCTTCTTCAAGACGCGGTCGCTGGCCGCGGAAGAGATCGGCAAGAACCGCGTGCAGGTGAACGGCGACATCGCCAAGGCCTCGCGCGAGGTCAAGGTCGGCGACACCGTCGCGATGCGCCTCGGGCCGGTCATGCGCACCGTGGTCGTGCGCGGTCTCAGCGGCCAGCGCGGACCGGCGCCGGTGGCGCAGCAGCTCTACGAGGAAACGGCCGAAAGCGTCGCCGCGCTCGCGCAGTGGCGCGAACAGCGCCGCATGGGCAGCGAGCC
This sequence comes from uncultured Variovorax sp., assembly GCA_966095775.1. Lineage (GTDB taxonomy): Bacteria > Pseudomonadota > Gammaproteobacteria > Burkholderiales > Burkholderiaceae_C > Variovorax. The sequence continues at coordinate 2,878 of CBHTTS010000017.1, forward strand.
CGCGCTCGCGATCACCCAGGGCCGCCCGACCAAGCGCGACCGGCGCGACCTCGACGGCGCGCGCCGCGCCGAGTGGGACAGCCGCTGGAGCGCCTCGATCGATCCCGAGGACGACGAACGCTGAGGCGCCCCGGCGGCGAGATGCGGTCCCGATCGCTTACCCTCCGGTTCTTCTCCATCCCCGAACGGAGCCGGTGACATGCCCAGCCTGAAGAAATACCGCGTCGACAGCGACTTCCAGCTCGCGAAGATCAACCCCGCCGATTCGCCCTTCCTGGACGGCGACCAGGCGGCGCAGCTCGACGAGATCGACGCGCTCGCGATGGAGCTCGACGAGATGCAGAACCTGCTGCATGCCGAGGGCCGGCGCAAGGTGCTGCTGGTGCTGCAGGGCATGGACACCAGCGGCAAGGACGGCACGGTGCGCTGGGTGTTCTCGCGCACCTCGCCGCTGGGCGTGCGCGTCACGGCCTTCAAGGCGCCGAGCGAGGACGAGCGCGCGCGCGACTACCTCTGGCGCTGCCACGCGGTGGTGCCGCGCAACGGCGAGATCGCGGTCTGGAACCGCAGCCACTACGAGGACGTGCTCGTGCCGGTGGTCGAGGGCTGGATCGACAAGGCCGAGGCGCGCCGGCGCTACGCGCAGATCAACGACTTCGAGCGCCTGCTCGTCGAGACCGGCACGGTGATCGTCAAGTGCATGCTGCACATCGACAAGAACGAGCAGCGCGAGCGGCTGCAGGCGCGCGTCGACACGCCGGGCAAGCAATGGAAGTTCAGCATGGGCGACCTCGAGGTGCGCGCGAAGTGGGACGCCTACCAGCGCGCCTACGACGCGGCGCTGCGCAACACCTCGACCGCGCACGCCCCCTGGTACGTGATCCCGGCGAACAACAAGCGGCACCGCAACCTGATGATCGCGCGGCTGCTCATGAAGACCCTGCGGCGCATGAAGCTGCAGACGCCGGCTGCCGACCCCGCGCTGCGGGGCATGATCATCCAGTGAGCCGGCCGCTCAGGCGAGCGCGCTCAGGAGCGGCGCACCGGCGACTGCCCGAGCACGCGGCACTTGCCGAACTCGCAGCGCACGGCCCAGGTGGCGCCGTTGCTGCAGGGCACCTCGTAGGCTTCGTAGCCCGGCCCCTTGGCGGTCAGTTCGGCGCGCGGCTGGAGGTTGCAGCGGCCGGTCTTCGCGAGCCATTCGGCGTTGTAGGTGTCGACGCCGGTGCGGCGCGGCGCGAGCACGACCTCGGGGTTGAACGCATGGCCGTAGAACGAGTCGCGCACGTTCGGATCGAGGTTGCGGTAGCCGCGCTTGGCCATGCAGTGCACGATGGCGGTCTGCTGGTGCTCGGCGACCACGGAGGCATCGGGCTGGTACGACATGTCGATCACCGCGGCCGAGATGCCCGTGTACGAGGCCGCGGCCACGATGCCCTGCCCGTGCACCGTGATCAGGCCCAGGCCGAGCGCGAGCCACATCGCGTCGCCGCTCTCGCTGCGCGCGGCGATGCGCGTCGCCGCGGTGCGGCAGTCGGCCACGTCGCTGTCGTAGCGCGCGCGGTCCACGCCCTCCATCGCCACCATCGGCACGTAGGACAGGCCCGACCCCGTGCCGGGCTCGGTGGGCTTCGCGGGCGGCGCGCCCGCGCACCCGGCCAAGGCCACCACGGCGCACACCATGCTCAACAGCAGCTTCATCGAATCCCTCGTCCTCTTCGCGATCGTTGGAGCGATTTAACCATACACATCGTTACTTTTGCCTCTGTTTTGTCGCAAAGTTGCGACGCGCAGACGCTGAGTTCTTTTGCCTGACAACCCTTGTCCGGACCCTTCCTGCAGATGAAGAACACCTCCCCCGGCCAGGCGATCCGCGAGCTCTATGCGGCGCTGTGGCACTTCGCCGCCGGCGCGCGCGCGCAACTGCTCGGCGCCACCGCGCTGCTCGGCGTGTCGCAGCTCATCCGGCTCACGCTGCCCTACCTCGCGGGCCAGGCGATCAACGCCCTGCAGCGCAACGAGTTCGGCGGCGCCGGGCGCTGGATCGCGGCGCTCGCGGGCGTCTACGTCGGCGCCTGGGCGCTGCACGGGCCGGGCCGGATCCTCGAGCGCAACGTGGGCGTGAAGGTGCGCGAGGCCGTGGCCGACCGGCTCTATGCGCGCATCGCCGCGGCGCCGCTCGCATGGCACGACAGCCACCATTCGGGCGAGCTGCAGCACCGCGTGCACCAGGCGAGCCGCGCGCTCGCGGACTTCGCGCAGAACCAGTTCATCTGGCTCACCAACGCGGTCAACTTCGTCGGCCCGCTGGTGGCGCTCGCGCTGCTGTCGCGCACCAGCGGCGCCACCGCGCTCGCGGGCTACGTGCTGATCGCGATCGTGATCCTGCGCATCGACCAGGCGCTGATGCGGCTCGCGCGCGCCGAGAACGACGCCGACCGCCGCTACGTGGCCGCGCTGCTCGACTTCCTCGGCAACGCCTCGACCGTGATCGGGCTGCGCCTGCAGGGCGCGTCGCGGCTGCTGCTGCGCCGGCGCATGGCGGCGGTGTCGGCGCCGCTCAAGCGCACCGTGGTGCTCAACGAGGGCAAGTGGTTCGCTGTCGACATGATGGGCCTCGCATTGACCTGGGGCCTCGTCGTGATCTACGTCTGGCAGGCGCGTGCGCCGGGCCAGGCCGTGATGCTGGGCGCGGTGTTCATGATCTACCAGTACGCGCAGCAGGCGGCCGGCGTCGTGACCTCGGTGGCGGCCAACTTCAGCTTCTTCGCACGCATGCACACCGACTACGGCAGCGCCGAGCCGATCTGGCAGGCGCCCACGGGCCACCCCGGCATCGAGGAGGCCCCGCCCGGCGAGGTCTCCGCGCACGAGCGGATCGCGCACGACGCCGCCTGGCGCACGCTCGAGGTCGCGCAGCTCCAGTGGCACTACGCCCGGCGCGACGAGGATGCGACGGCCGCCGACGAGCCGCCGCGCGGCGGCCTGCGCGACGTGGCGCTCGCGCTCAGGCGCGGCGAACGCGTCGCGCTCGTGGGGCCGAGCGGCGGCGGCAAGAGCACCCTGCTGCGCGTGCTCGCCGGCCTCTACGCGCCGCACGGCGGCACGCTCGCGATCGACGGCCGGCCGGCCGACTGGGTGGAACTGCGCCGCATCGCCACGCTGATCCCGCAGGAGACCGAGGTGTTCGAGGCCAGCGTGCGCGAGAACCTCACGTTCGGCCAGGCCATCGACGACGCCGCGCTCGAGGCCGCGCTGCGGGTCAGCGCCTTCGACGAGGTGCTTGCCGCCAACAACGGCAACCTCGACACGCCGGTCTCCGAGCGCGGCTTCAACCTCTCGGGCGGCCAGCGCCAGCGCCTGTGCCTCGCACGCGGCGTGCTGGCCGCGCGCGGCAGCTCGCTGCTGCTGCTCGACGAGCCCACGAGCGCGCTCGACGCGGCCACCGAGTCGCGCGTGCTCGAACGCATCGCCAATGCCTTTCCCGATGCCTGCGTGATCGCCTCGATCCACCGGCTGAGCCTGCTCGACCGCTTCGACACCGTGGTGGTGATGGAGGCCGGCAAGGTGCTCGACGCCGGGCCGCGCGATGTCGTGCTCGCGCGCCAGCCGCTGCTGCAGCGGCTGGTGGCGCCGGCCGGCGACGGTTCATGAACGGCGCGCGGCGCCGCGTCGCCCCTTCGCCGGCGCCGGCCGCAGCGATGCGAAGGCATCCTCGAGCGCCAGCACCCGCCCGCAATCCACCGCCTCGTAGCCCGGCAGCCGGTTGACCGCCTCGCGGTACGCATCGCCCTGCAGGATCGCGAGCATGCGCTGCACGATCGGCGCCGCGAGCGAGCGCTCGTCGCAGAGCAGGAAGTAGCGCTCGACCTGGTTCGAGAGGAAGTCGAGCTTGAACTGCCGCGCCGGCGTCTCGACGCCGTAGCCCGCATCGGCCATGCCGCTCGCCACGAAGGCGGCCACGGCCGCATGGGTGAACTCGCACTGCTCGTAGCCGCGGATGGACTCGGGCGCGATGCCGAGCTCGCGCAGCTGCAGGTCGAACAGGTAGCGCGTGCCCGAGCCGGGCTGGCGGTTGATGAAGCGCACGTCGGGCCGCGCGAGGTCGGCGAGCGTGTAGATCTTCTTCGGGTTGCCGGGCGCGACCATCAGCCCCTGGTGCCGCGTCGCCATGCCGATGAGCTTCTGCGACTGCGGATCGAGCCAGGGCCCGTAGTGCGCCACGGCCTCGGCCTCGAAAGCGCCGAGCGGCACGTGGAAGCCGGCCACGTCGCAGCTGCCGTGGCGCAGCGCGGCCACGGCCTCCTCGCTGCCGCAGTAGCGCAGGTCGGCCGGCACCTGCGCGGCGGCCAGGAAGCCGTGCAGCGCCTCGATCGCGAAGCCGTGGCTCGCATGGATGCGCAGCAGCGAGGGCGAGGTGGGGATCAGTTTCTCGATCTCGGCGCCGAGCTCGGAGGCGAGCGAATCGAGCAGGGGCGTGAGCCGCGCCTCGATGCGGCGGTCGGCCCAGACCAGCTTCTCGCCCAGCGGCGTGAGGCTCGAGCCCTTGCCGCGCTGCATCGCGACGAGCGGCTGGCCGAACATCGCCTCGCCCTGGCGCACCAGCTCCCAGGCATGGCGGTACGACAGGCCCGAGGCCGTGCAGGCGCTCGACAGGCTGCCGTGCTCGAGCACCTTCACCAGCAGCTCGATCACGCGCGGCGGCAGCGCGGCACCGTCGGGCTGGCGGATGGTCCATTGCGGCTTGATCTGCACCTCATGCATCTTTTTAGGCTTTCAAGAGCATATTTATCGGACGGAGCGGCTCATATTGTGGCGTGGATTGGGCCTCCATACACTCGCGCCACCACGATATCGCTGCGGCGAATTAGGAGGCCAGGAGCATATGGAGACCCTCAGCATCGCGACGTCCATCGCCGCGGCCCACAAGGACGTGCCCGGCGGGCTGCTGCCCGCCCTGCACGGCATCCAGGATGCGCTGGGCCACGTGCCGCCCGAAGCCGTGCCCGCCATCGCCGCCGAGTTCAACCTCTCGCGCGCCGAGGTGCACGGCGTGGTGAGCTACTACCACCACTTCCGCGCCGAGCCCGCGGGCCGGCTGCTGGTGCAGGTGTGCCGCGCCGAGGCCTGCCAGGCCATGGGCGCCGATGCGCTGCTCGACCATGCGCAAAGGCGGCTGGGCTGCAAGGCGCACGGCACCACGGCGGACGGACGCTTCTCGCTCGAACCGGTGTTCTGCCTCGGTCTGTGCGCCTCCTCGCCCGCGATGGCGGTCAACGGCGAGGTGCATGCGCGGCTCACGCCCGCGCGCTTCGATGCGATCGTCCACGCGGCCGACGCCGGCGCGGCCACGGCGCCGGGACGGGCCGCATCATGAGCATCGTCACCGTCTACGTCCCGCGCGACTCCGCCGCGCTCGCGGTCGGGGCCGATGCGGTCGCGCGCGAGATCGCCGGGCAGGCCGAGGCGCGCCATGCCGAGCTGCGCATCGTGCGCAACGGCTCGCGCGGCCTGTTCTGGCTCGAACCGCTGGTCGAAGTGCAGACGCCGCGCGGCCGCATCGCCTACGGCCCGGTCGCGCCCGAAGACGTGGCGGGCCTGTTCGAGGCCGGCTTCCTCTCGGGCGGCGGCGCCCATGCGCTGCACCTCGGCCCGACCGACGAGATCCCCTACCTCGCGAAGCAGGAGCGCCTGACCTTCGCGCGCATGGGCCTCGCCGACCCGGTCTCGGTGCCCGACTACGAGGCGCACGAAGGCTTCGCGGGCCTGCGCCGCGCGCTCGCGCTCGCGCCGGCCGAGGTGGTGCAGCAGGTGCTCGACGCAGGCCTGCGCGGCCGCGGTGGCGCGGCCTTCCCGGCCGGCATCAAGTGGCGGACGGTGCTCGCGGCCGAGGCGGCGCAGAAGTACGTCGTCTGCAATGCCGACGAGGGCGACTCGGGCACCTTCTCGGACCGCATGGTGATGGAAGGCGATCCGCTGATGCTGCTCGAAGGCATGGCGATCGCGGGCCTCGCGACCGGTGCGACCGAGGGCTACATCTACGTGCGCTCCGAGTACCCGCATTCGATCGCGACGCTCGGCGAGGCGATCCGCAACGCCGAGCGCGCGGGCTTTCTCGGCGACGACATCCTCGGCTCGGGCCGGCGCTTCCACGTCACGGTCCGCAAGGCCGCGGGCGCGTATGTCTGCGGCGAGGAGACCGCGCTGCTCGAAAGCCTCGAAGGCCGCCGCGGCATCGTGCGCGCCAAGCCGCCGCTGCCGGCGCTGCAGGGGCTGTTCGGCCGGCCGACGGTGATCAACAACGTGATCACGCTGGCCTCGGTGCCGCTGATCCTGGCGCGCGGCGCGGACTTCTACCGCGACTTCGGCACGGGCCGTTCGCGCGGCACGCTGCCGTTCCAGCTCGCGGGCAACATCCGCCGCGGCGGCCTGGTCGAGAAGGCCTTCGGCCTCACGCTGCGCGAGCTGCTGCACGACTTCGGCGGCGGCAGCGCGAGCGGCCGGCCGATCAAGGCGGTGCAGGTCGGTGGCCCGCTCGGCGCCTACGTGCCCGAATCGCAATGGGACCTGCCGCTCGATTACGAGGCCTACGCGGCCGCCGGCGCGGTGCTCGGCCACGGCGGCATCGTGGTGCACGACGACACGGCCGACATGTCGCAGCTCGCGCGCTACGCGATGGAGTTCTGCGCGCTCGAGTCCTGCGGCAAGTGCACGCCCTGCCGCATCGGCTCCACGCGCGGCGTGGAGGTGATCGACAGGATCACGCGCAACCAGAACCGCCCGCAGCAGGTGATGCTGCTGCGCGACCTCTGCGACACCATGCTGCACGGCTCGCTCTGCGCCATGGGCGGCATGACGCCCTACCCCGTGCTCTCGGCGCTCGACCACTACCCCGAGGACTTCGGGGTCGAACAGCCCGACCGCGACGCGGCCTGACCACACCGGCGAAGAACACGAGGAGACCCCATGCTGAACCCGATGCACGAGATCGACCACGGCACGCCGCGGCGCGAATCCACCGAGGAAGTCACGCTCGAGATCGACGGCATGTCGGTCAGCGTGCCCAAGGGCACCTCGCTGATGCGCGCCGCGATCGACGCCGGCGTGCAGGTGCCCAAGCTCTGCGCCACCGACAGCCTGGAGCCCTTCGGCTCCTGCCGCCTCTGCCTGGTCGAGATCGAGGGCCGCCGCGGCTACCCGGCCTCGTGCACCACGCCGGCCGAGGCCGGCATGAAGGTGCGCACCCAGAGCCCGAAGCTGCAGGAGCTGCGCAAGGGCGTGATGGAGCTCTACATCTCCGACCATCCGCTCGACTGCCTGACCTGCGCCGCCAACGGCGACTGCGAGCTGCAGGACATGGCCGGCGTGACCGGCCTGCGCAACGTGCGCTACGGCCACGACGGCGCCAACCACCTGAAGAGCGCCAAGGACGAGTCGAACCCCTACTTCACCTACGACCCCGCCAAGTGCATCGTCTGCAACCGATGCGTGCGCGCCTGCGAGGAGACGCAGGGCACCTTCGCGCTCACCATCAGCGGACGCGGCTTCGAATCGCGCGTCTCGCCGGGCCAGGACCAGCCCTTCATGGAATCCGAATGCGTGAGTTGCGGCGCCTGCGTGCAGGCCTGCCCCACCGCCACGCTGCAGGAGAAGTCGGTGATCTGGCTCGGCCAGGCCGAGCACAGTGCCATCACCACCTGCGCCTACTGCGGCGTGGGCTGCGGCTTCAAGGCCGAGATGAAGGGCAACGAGGTAGTGCGCATGGTGCCGTGGAAGGACGGCAAGGCCAACGAGGGCCACTCCTGCGTCAAGGGCCGCTTCGCCTGGGGCTACGCCACGCACAAGGACCGTGTGCGGAAGCCGATGATCCGCGCGAAGATCACCGACCCGTGGCGCGAGGTGGGCTGGGAGGAAGCCATCAACTACGCGGCGAGCGAGTTCCGCCGCATCCAGGCGAAGCATGGCATCGACTCGATCGGCGGCCTGGTGTCCTCGCGCTGCACCAACGAGGAAGGCTACCTGGTGCAGAAGCTCGTGCGCGCGGCCTTCGGCAACAACAACGTCGACACCTGCGCGCGCGTGTGCCATTCGCCCACCGGCTACGGCCTGAAGCAGACCATGGGCGAGTCGGCCGGCACGCAGACCTTCAAGTCGGTCGAGAAATCGGACGTGATCATGGTGATCGGCGCCAACCCCTCCGACGGCCACCCGGTGTTCGCCTCGCGCATGAAGAAGCGGCTGCGCGCGGGCGCGCGGCTGATCGTGATCGACCCGCGCACCATCGACCTGGTCAGGTCGCCGCACGTCCGCGCCGACCACCACCTCAAGCTCAAGCCCGGCACCAACGTCGCGGTCATCAGCGCCATGGCGCACGTGGTCGTGACCGAGGGGCTGGTCGACGAGGCCTTCGTGGCCGAGCGCTGCGATCCGAAGTCGTTCAACGAATGGCGCGAGTTCGTCGCCCGGCCCGCCAACTCGCCCGAGGCGATGGAGGAAGTCACCGGCGTGCCCGCGGCCGAGCTGCGGGCCGCGGCGCGCCTCTACGCCCGAGGCCACGACGGCGGACGCAACGCGGCGATCTACTACGGTCTCGGCGTGACCGAGCACAGCCAGGGCTCGACCATGGTGATGGGCATCGCCAACCTCGCGATGGCCACCGGCAACGTCGGCCGCGAGGGCGTGGGCGTGAACCCGCTGCGCGGCCAGAACAACGTGCAGGGTTCGTGCGACATGGGCTCGTTCCCGCACGAGCTGCCGGGCTACCGCCACGTTTCCGACAGCATCGCGCGCGCCGGCTTCGAAGCGGCCTGGGGCGTCGCACTGCGGCCCGAGCCGGGGCTGCGCATTCCCAACATGTTCGACGCCGCGCTCACGGGCAGCTTCAAGGGCCTGTACTGCGAGGGCGAGGACGTGGTGCAGTCGGACCCGAACACGCAGCACGTGGCCGAGGCGCTGATGGCGATGGAGTGCATCGTGGTGCAGGACCTGTTCCTCAACGAGACCGCGAAATACGCGCACGTGTTCCTGCCCGGCGCCTCCTTCCTCGAGAAGGACGGCACCTTCACCAACGCCGAGCGCCGCATCTCTCGCGTCACCCGGGTGATGCCGCCGAAGGCCGGCTACGCCGACTGGGAAGTGACGCAGATGCTCGCCAACGCGCTCGGCTATCCGATGAACTACGCGAGCCCCGAGGAGATCATGAACGAGATCGCCGCGCTCACTCCCACCTTCGCGGGCGTGAGCTACGCCAGGCTCGCGCGCCTCGGCAGCGTGCAGTGGCCCTGCAACGAGGCCGCGCCCGACGGCACGCCGACCATGCACATCGGCGAATTCGTGCGCGGCAAGGGCCGCTTCATCATCACGCAGTACGTGCCGACCGACGAGAAGGTCACGCGCATGTACCCGCTGATCCTGACCACCGGCCGCATCCTGTCGCAGTACAACGTCGGCGCCCAGACCCGGCGCACCGAGAACAACCGCTGGCACGGCGAGGACCGGCTCGAGATCCATCCGAGCGACGCCGAGGACCGCGGCATCGCCGAGGGCGACTGGGTCGGCATCAAGAGCCGCGCCGGCGAGACGGTGCTGCGCGCCACCGTGACCGAGCGGGTGCAGCCCGGCGTGGTCTACACCACCTTCCACTTCCCCGAATCGGGCGCGAACGTGATCACCACCGACAACTCCGACTGGGCCACCAACTGCCCCGAGTTCAAGGTGACCGCGGTGCAGGTGATGCCCGTGATGCAGCCCTCCGGATGGCAGCAGGCCTACAGCCGCTTCAACGCGCTGCAGCAGGAACTGCTGGCGCGCCGGCTCGACGAGACCGCCGCCGCGGCGGGCACGCCATGAACCTCGCCGACCTGCCGCCGCGCCCGGGCGGCGCCGAGCTGCTGCCGGTGCGCGGCCTGCGCGCGCAGCGGCCCTTCGACCACCGCGACTGGGTCGCGGAGGAAGTGCCGGTGGCGCTGGAATTCAACGGCATCGCGCATGCGGTGATGCTCGCGACGCCGACCGACCTGGCCGACTTCGCGCTCGGCTTCGCGCTCGCCGAGGGCATCCTTGCCCACCGCGGCGAGCTCTACGGCCTCGACGAGGCGTACGGGGCCGAGGGCATCACGCTGAAGCTCGAGGTCGCGAGCGCGGCCTTCGCGCGCCTCAAGGACCGCCGCCGCAGCCTGGCCGGCCGCACCGGCTGCGGCCTCTGCGGCACCGAGAGCCTGGCCCAGGTGGCACGCCCGCTGCCGCCGCTGCCGCCCGGCGGCGAGCGCTTCGAGCCCGGGGCGATCGCGCGCGGCATGCGCGAGCTTGCGGCCGCGCAGGTGCTGCAGAAGATCACCGGCGCCGTGCATGCGGCGGCCTGGTGCAGCGCCGCGGGCGAACTGCGCCTGGTGCGCGAGGACGTGGGCCGCCACAACGCGCTCGACAAGCTCGTGGGCGCGCTCGCCAGGGCCGAAGGGCTCGACGCCGCCTCGGGCTTCATCGCGGTCACGAGCCGCGCGAGCTTCGAGATGGTGCAGAAGACCGTCGCGGCCGGCGTGCCGCTGCTCGCCGCGGTCTCGGCCTCGACGTCGATGGCCGCCGCGATGGCGCAGGCCGCGGGCCTCACGCTCGCGGGCTTCGTGCGCGGCGACGACCTCGTGGTCTACACCCACCCGGGCCGGCTGCGCGGCCTGCCCCTCCACGCCTGAGCCGGACCGTCCGCACATGCACACCGAACACCTGATCCGCATGGTCAACCAGATCGGCAGCTTCTTCGAGGCCATGCCCGACCGCGCCGAGGCGCTGCGCGACCTCGCGCTGCACCTGCAGCGCTTCTGGGAGCCGCGCATGCGCAGGGCGCTGCTCGCGCACCTCGATGCGGCCGGCACCGGCGCGCTGAACCCGGTCTCGGCCGCGGCGACCCGCGTGCCCCGCGCGCTGCTCGAGTAGCGCGCCGGCCTCAGGGGCGCGGCACGGCGGCCGCGGCCAGCCGGCGCGAGCTCGCCGGATCGCGGAACACGAGCGGATGCTCGACCGGCGCCGCCGCGTCGCGTGCCTCGGCGCGCGCGACGGCCTCGGCCACGCGATGGTGCACGGGACTCTTCGCGCAGACCGGGTCGGCCGCGGCCGGGTCCTGCGCGAGCAGCCAGGCCTGGCAGCGGCAGCCGCCGAGGTCCTGCTCGCGCTGATCGCAGCTCGCGCAGGGCTCCTTCATCCAGCCGGTGCCGCGGTAGCGATTGAAGCCCTCCGAGTCGAACCAGATCTCGCGCAGCCCCTGCGCCCGGACGTTGGGAAACGCGAGGCCCGGCAGCATGCGCGCCGTGTGGCACGGCAGCGCGGTGCCGTCGGGCGCGACCGTGAGGAACATGCTGCCCCAGCCGTTGACGCACTTCTTCGCGCGGCCCTCGTGGTAGTCGGGCGCGACGAAGAAGATGCGCATGCGCTCGCCGAGCCGCGCGCGCCAGGCGTCGGTCGCGGCCTCGGCGCGGCGCAGCTGCTCGCGCGTGGGCAGCAGCCGGTCGCGGTTGAGGAAGGCCCACGAGTAGTACTGCGTGTTCGCGAGCTCGAGGTACTCGGCGCCCATGTCGTGGGCCATCGCGATGATGCGGTCGACGTGGTCGATGTTCATCCGGTGGATCACCACGTTGAGCACCATCGGCCAGCCCTGTGCCTTGATGAGACCGGCGACCCGGTTCTTGAGTTCGAAGGTCCGGGTGTGCGAGAGGAAGTCGTTCATCTCGCGCGTCGAGTCCTGGAACGAGAGCTGCACGTGGTCGAGCCCGGCGGCCTTGAGCGCTGCCGCGCGCTCGCGCGTGAGGCCCACGCCCGAGGTCAGCAGGTTGGTGTAGTAGCCGAGCCGCCGCGCCTCGGCCACGATGATCTCGAGGTCATCGCGCAGGAGCGGCTCGCCGCCCGACAGGCCGCACTGCACCGCGCCGAGCGCGCGGCCCTCGCGCAGCACGCGCAGCCAGTCCTCGGTCGACAGCTCGTCCGCGCGCGCGGCGAAGTCGACCGGGTTGAAACAGAACACGCAGTGCAGCGGGCAGCGGTAGGTCAGCTCGGCCAGCAGCCAGAGCGGCGGACCGGGCCGCGGCGCCGCGTTCGGTGCCGGGTTCATGGCGCGTCCCAGCGCAGCCAGTTCTGCCGCGCCGCCATCTCGATGAAGCCGCGCACCGGCGTGTCGAGACCGGTGGTCTCGAAGGCCTCTTCGAGCTCGGCCACGATCGCCTCGACGCTGCGCTCGCCGTCGCAGCGCTTCATGATCTCGCCCGCGCTGCCGTTGAGCTTGACCATGCCCTCGGGATAGAGCAGCACATAGCAGTCCTGCGCCGGCTCCCACTGCAGCCGGAAGCCGGGGCCGATGCGCGGGCGGCTTCGGGCGTCGAGCGCCGCGCTCATCGCGTCACCCCGTAGCGCGTGGCCATTGCGTCGTTCATGGCCCAGAGGATGTCGAGCTTGAACTGCAGCACCTCGAGCGCACGCTCCTGCAGCGCGCGCGTGTCGAAGTGGTCGAGCGTGATCGCGAGGCCCTGCTCCACGTCGCGCCGCGCCTGGCTCACGCGGTGGCGGAAGTAGCCCAGGCCCTCGGGCTCGATCCAGCCGTAGTGCGCGGGCCAGCTCGCGAGCCGCTGCTTGTGGATCTCGGGCGCGAACAGTTCGGTGAGCGACGAGCACACCGCCTCCTGCCACGGCGCACGGCGCGCGAAGTTGACGTAGGCGTCGACCGCGAAGCGCACCGCGGGCACGAGGTGGCGCAGGTCCTGCACCTCCTCGCGCGTCAGGCCCACGGCCTCGGCCAGGCGCAGCCAGGCTTCGATGCCGCCCGGGTCGCGGAGGCCGCCGAGCTCGAAGCCGTCATGGTCGAGGATGCGCTGCACCCAGCCGCGCCGCACGGCCGGGTCGGGGCAGTTCGAGAGCACCGCCGCGTCCTTGATCGGGATCGCGATCTGGTAGTAGAAGCGGTTCGCCACCCAGCCGCGGATCTGCTCGGGCGTGGCGCGGCCGCTGTTGAGCATCACGTTGAACGGATGGTGGATGTGGTAACTGCGCCCGCGCTCGCGCAGCCGCGCCTCGAACTCGGCGCGGTCCCATGCGGGCGCCTCGGCGGCGGGACGGCGGGGTTGCTGGATCCTGTCGGCGTGCATGCGTGGGGGCCTCAGAGTTGGATCGTCATGCCGTCCTCGCAGACCTCGATGCCCGCGCGCCGCAGCGCGGCATGCTCGGCCGAGTCCTCGTCGAGGATCGGGTTGGTGTTGTTGATGTGGATCAGCATGCGCCGCGCGGTGGTCGCGGGCAGGCGCGAGAGCCATTCGATCATCCCGCCCTCGCCCGACTGCGGCAGGTGGCCGATCTCGCGCGCGCGCTTGGCGCTCACGCCGAGGCGCACCATCTCGTCGTCGGCCCAGAAGGTGCCGTCGACCATCACCGCGCCGGCGCTCGCCATCGCATCGAACACCGGCGGCGTGACCGCGCCGAGCCCGGGCGCATAGAACAGGCTGCGCCCGCTCGCATGGTCGAGGATGGTCACGCCGATGTTGTCGCCGGCCACCGGATGCTCGCGGTGCGGCGAATACGGCGCGGCCTTGCCGCTGAGCGCGAGCGCGCGGAAGCTCAGCCCCGGCACGCCCGGCACCCCGAAGGCGCTGCCGTCGATCGGCACCGGATGCCGCGCCACGCCGCAGTAATGCGACAGCACGCCGAGCACCGGGTTGCCGCGGCTCAGGTCCTCGGCCACGGGCTCGGTGCACCACAGGGGCAGCGGCGAACCGCGCTCGCGCAGCATGAAGAGCCCGGTCGCGTGGTCGACCTGGCCGTCGATCAGCACCACGCCCGCGATCGCCGTGTCGCGCAGCGCGCGCGCCGGCTGCAGGATCGCGCTGGACCGGATCTGCTCGAGGATGTCGGGCGAGGCGTTGAACAGCACCCCGTCGATGCCCTCGTCGGGCCGCACGAAGATCGACGATTGCGTGCGCGGCCGGGCGCGGATGCGCCCCGCGCGCAGGCCGGCGCAATTGGGACAGTTGCAGTTCCACTGCGGAAAGCCGCCACCCGCGGCCGAGCCCAGGACGGTGATGCGCATCGGCGAAGCAGAAGAAGAAAAAGAATACGAAGTCCGGAACAACCCGCTCCGGTCGCGGAGCGGGTTGGCTGGACGCGCCGTGGCTACCGGGCGCTGACGTACATGGTGATTTCGAAGCCGAAGCGGAAATCAATGGCCGTCGGGGTTTCCCATTTCATGCGGTATCTCCTGATGAAGTGGCGCAGCGCCGGGCGGCGGCTGCGGGAGCCGATGGCTCCACGCCCCATCTTGGGGGGCCGCAACCGGCCCACCCAGCCCCGAAATCATGAATCCCGCTTCATGATTTTCATGAAATCGTGCACATTCCACGGGCCGGCGCGCCGGCTTCACGCCCTCGGCCCGAAACCGAGGGTTTGCACTGTAGGCTCCGCGCCTTTTGTTCACACGGATCCCTCCGCTTTTCGAACGTGCATACCGCCTCCCTGCTCCTCGTCATCCTCTGCGCCGGCCTCGCGAGCCAATGGCTGGCCGCGCAGATCCGCCTGCCGGCGATCGTGGTCCTGATCGCCGTCGGCCTCGTGCTCGGCCCGGTGACCGGCGTGGTCGCGCCGAGCATCGAGGGCGAGCAGCTCGGCGAGCTGATCGGCCTGGGCGTCGCGATCATCCTGTTCGAGGGCGGCATGGACCTGAAGATCGGCGAGTTCAGGCGCGTGGGCCGCGGCATCGGCCGGCTCACGCTGGTCGCGCCGCCGCTGGCCTGGCTGTTCGGCAGCCTCGCGGCGCACTACATCGGCGGCCTGAACTGGCCGGTGGCGATCGTGCTGGCCGCGATCCTGGTCGTGACCGGTCCCACGGTGATCCTGCCGCTGTTGCGCCAGGCGCGCCTCAACAAGGAATCGGCGGCGCTGCTCAAGTGGGAAGGCATCGTCAACGATCCGATCGGCGTGCTGATGGCGGTGCTGGCCTTCCAGTACTTCACGGTCTCGGGCGGCGGCCTCGGCTCCACGCTCAAGGCGCTCGGCGCCGCGGTCGCGGTGGCGCTGCTGCTCGGCGGCGCGGGCGGCTGGCTGATCGGCTGGCTCTACCGGCGCGGCGGCGCACCCGAGCACCTGAAGGCGCCGATCCTCATGGTGCTGGTGCTCGCCGCCTACTGGGCCAGCAACCAGGTGCAGCACGAGGCCGGCCTGCTGACCGTGACCGTGATGGGCCTGGTGATCGGCAACATGGAACTGGTCGAGCGCGAGTCGCTGCAGCACTTCAAGGAGAACCTGACGGTGGTGCTGCTGTCGGTGCTGTTCATCGTGATCCCGAGCCAGCTCGCGCCCGCGCAGCTCGCGCTGATCGACTGGCGCATGGTGGCCTTCGTGCTCGCGGTGCTGCTGCTGGTGCGCCCGCTCGCCATCGGCCTCGCCACGGCCGGCGCGCCGATGCGCTGGCAGAACCGGCTGCTGCTCGCGTGGATCGCGCCGCGCGGCATCGTGGCCGTGGCCACCGCGGGCCTGTTCGGCCCGGCGCTCGTGAAGGCCGGCTACGCCGACGCCGCCAAGCTGCTGCCGACCACCTTCCTGATCGTCATGGCCACCGTGCTCTGCCACGGCCTGAGCCTCGGACGCATCGCGCGCCGCCTCGGCCTCGCCGCGGGCAGCGACTCGGGCCTGCTGATCGTCGGCGCCTCGCCCTGGACCTGCGCGCTCGCGCAGACCCTGCAGCGCCTGCAGATCGAGGTGCTGGTGGTCGACCGCCACTACGACGCGCTCAAGCGCGCGCGCATGCAGGGCATCGAGGTGTTCTACGGCGAGTTCCTCTCGGAGCAGGCCGAGGAGGCGCTCGAGGTGCAGCACCTGAGCTACCTGCTCTGCGCCACCGAGAACGACTCCTACAACGCGCTGGTCTGCAAGGCACAGGGCCGGCGCATGGGCCACCACCGCACCTTCCAGCTCGCGGTCGGACGCGGATCGGGCCAGGCCGCGGGCGCGCTGTCGCTGCAGCAGCGCGGCTACCTCGCGTTCAACGAGGGCGCCACCTACCATGCGCTCGAGGCGCGGCTCGAGGAAGGCTGGACCATCCAGGCCACGAACCTCACGAAGGCCTACGGCTGGGCCGAGTTCAGCGAGCGCATGGGCAAGCCCGGCCACGACTGGTGGCTGGTGGGCGGCGTCTCGCCGGCCGGCGCGTTCCGGATCTATTCGCGCGAGCAGCCCTTCAAGGTCGACGCCGGCTGGACGGTGATCTGCTTCGCGCCGCAGGGACGGCCCGAGGCCGCGATCGGCTAGCGCCCGAGTTCCCGTACCATGGCCGCGTGCATCCCACCGGCCTGTACGACGAAACGCCTCCCTGGCGCACCCACGCCTTCGAGGTGCCGCACGGCCATGTGCTGCACGTGGAGGAAAGCGGCGATCCCACCGGCCGCTGCGCGGTGGTGCTGCACGGCGGACCGGGCTCGGGCGGCTCGCCGCTGCTCGGGCGCTTCCTCGACCCCGCGCGCTTCCGCATCGTCGCGATCGACCAGCGCGGCGCCGGGCGCAGCCGCCCGCGCGGCGAGACCGCGCACAACCGCACTGCCGACCTGCTCGACGACCTGCGCCTGGTGCGCGAGCGGCTCGGCGTCGCGCGCTGGCTCGTGGTCGGCGGCTCCTGGGGCGCGACGCTGGCGCTCGCGCATGCGCTCGCCGAGCCGCAGGCGGTCGCCGGACTGCTGCTGCGCGCGGTGTTCCTGCCGCGCGCCGCGGACATCGCGGACTTCTTCCAGGACAGCGCCGCCCGCATGCCCGAGGCCTGGACCCGCTTCGCCGCGGCCGCGCCCGCGGACCGGCGCGGCGACATGCTCGGCTTCCTCGCGCAAGGCCTCGCGCCCGGCGCCGACCTCGACCGCGCGCGCGCCCTCGCCCTCGCCTGGTGGCGCTGGGAGCGCGCACGCGCGAGCGGCCGGCCGGCGACCGAGGATGCGGCGCCCGACCACGCGGGCCTCGACGCCCTGGTCGACCGCTACCGCGTCCAGAGCCACTACCTGCTGCACCGCTGCTGGCTCGACGATCCGCCGCTGCTCGAGCGGCTGTCGCGGCTGCCGCGCGTGCCCACGCTGCTGCTGCATGCCCGCGACGACCGCGTGTGCCCGCCGCAGGGCGCCGCGGCGGTGCATGCGCGCATCGCGCACAGCCGGCTGCAGTGGATCGACGACGCAGGGCACGATCCCGCGCATCCCGCGATGGCGCACGCGATGGTCGAGGCGCTCGACCGCTTCGCGCGGCACGGCGACTTCGCCGCGGAGCCGGCGCGGTGACGCTGCGCCTGCGCATCAACCTGATCGTGAGCCTGCTCGCGCTGCTCTCGCTCGCGGCCATGCTCGGGCTGCAGCTGCGCAGCATGCGCGAGTCGGTGCAGGAGGAAGTGGTGGCCGCCAACCGCGTCGCCGCGCAGCTGCTCAACCGCACGGCCTGGCTCTACGCGGCCCAGGGCACGCCCGCGATGCTGGCCTTCCTGCAGGGCGTGGGCCGGGTGCGCTCCAACGACATCACGCTGCTCGACGCCGCCGACCGCGTGCTCTACAGCTCGCCGCCCTCGCCCTACAAGGCCGGGCGCGACGCGCCGGACTGGTTCGCGGCGCTGGTGTCGCCGCCGCCCAAGCAGATGTCGATCGACTTTCCCGACGGCAAGCTCGTCGTGCGCTCGAACGCCTCGCGCGCGGTGCTCGACGCCTGGGACGACGCGCTGCTGCTGGTGCTCAGCACGCTCGGGCTGCTGGCGGTGGTGAACGCCGGCGTGTTCTGGCTCGTGGGCCGGGCGACTCGGCCGTTCGCCGAGATCGTCGATGCGCTCAACCGGCTCGAGGGCGGCCGCTTCGACGTGGCGCTCGGCGCCCTGCCCGGCACCGAAGCGGCCGCGATAGGCGCCGCCTTCAACCGCATGGTCGGCATGCTGCAGCAGCACATCGAGACCGAGCGCCGCGCCGTGCGCGCCGAGAGCCGGCTGCTCGAGAGCCGCGAGCTCGGCCGCTGGGTCGACCAGAAGATCGAGGCCGAGCGGCGGATGATCGCGCGCGAACTGCACGACGAGCTCGGCCAGTCGGTCACCGCGATGCGCAGCATGGCGCTGTCGATCGCCCAGCGCATGCAGCCGGTCGATGCGCAGGCCGCGCAGGCGGCGCGGCTGATCGCCGAGGAATCGGCGCGGCTCTATGCCGCGATGCACGGCGTGATCCCGCGCCTGACGCCGCTGGTGCTCGACCGCTTCGGCCTCGTGGCCGCGCTCGAGGACCTGGTCGAGCGCACGCGCCGGGGCCATGCCGGGGTCGAGCTCGCCTGGCGGCTCGCGCTGGACCCCGAGCGCACGCCGCTCGGCGCCGACGCGGCGCTCGTGCTCTACCGCGCGGCGCAGGAAGGCATCACCAACGCGCTGCGCCACGGCGAGGCGCGGCACATCGCGCTCGCGCTCGAAGGCGACGCGGACGCCGTCACGCTCACGCTGACCGACGACGGCCACGGCCTGCCCAGCGCCGATGCGCCGCAGGAGGCCGGCACCGGCCATTACGGCCTGCGCTGGCTGGCCGAGCGCGTCGACAGCCTCGGCGGCGCGCTGCGGCTCGCGCCCGCCGCGCCGCGCGGCGCCCGATTGACGGTCCGGCTGCCGCTTTCGGCGGCCGGCACGGAGACCCCATGACACCGACCACGATCACCCCCGCCGGGCCCGCGATCCGCGTGATGCTGGTGGACGACCATGCGCTGGTGCGCGTGGGCTTTCGCATGCTGCTCGCCGACGCGCGCATCGACGTCGCGGCCGAGGCCGACAGCGGCGAGCAGGCCTGCCAGGACTATCCGCAGGTGCGCCCCGACCTCGTGGTGATGGACCTGGCGATGCCCGGCATGGGCGGCCTCGAAGCCGTGCGCCGCCTGCTGGCCCACGACCCGAAGGCGCGCGTGCTCGCGCTCTCCGCGCACGAGGACACCGTCCATCCGCGCCGCGTGCTGCGCGCGGGCGCGCTGGGCTACCTGGCCAAGCGCAGCGCGCCCGATGCGCTGATCGCGGCCGTCAACGCGGTCGCGCGCGGCGAGCGCTACATCGACCCCGGCACCGCCCAGGCCCTCGCGACCGCGCAGATCGAGGGCGAGGCCAATCCGGCCGACCTGCTGAGCGAACGCGAGTTCTCGGTCTTCATCCAGCTCGCGCGCGGCATGACGGTGGCGCAGATCGCAGGCACGCTGAGCCTGTCACCGACCACCGTCGGCTCGCACCTCTACCGCATCAAGCAGAAGCTCGGCGCGGCGAACCAGGCGGAGCTGACGTGGGTGGCGCTGCGGTGGGGGCTGATCCAGGTCTAGCCGGCGCCGTCAGGCCGCCGAGGCCTCGCGCAGCGGCGCGGCCGCGCCGGCCCCGGCCAGCAGCGTCGCGGGCAGCACGCCGCGCAGCGCATTGCAGACCACGAGCTTCCGCGCGCGCGCCAGGTCGTCGAGCACGAGGCGGCGCTCGCCGGGCTGCCAGATCGGGTCGTCCATCAGCACGCCGCGCATCACGCCCGGCAGCGCGCCGTCGGCCACGGGCGGCGTCCACCAGCGCCCGTCGATGCAGGCGAACAGCGTGCTGCGGCCGCCTTCGACCAGGCGCCCGTCGGCGGTGAAGAACAGGCTGTCGAAGGCACCGGCCTGTTCGGCGGCGCGCACGCCCGCGTCGTAGTGCGCGCGCCAGGTGGTCTTGTGCGCGCCGAGGGGGTTCGCGTCGGGCAGTCGGTCCTCGGCGACGATCAGCCCGACCGGACCCGGCGGCAGCGGCGGCAGCACCGCGTGCGTCACGGCCATGCGGCCGCCGTGCGCGAGCGCGAGGCGCAGCCGCGAAGGCTGGTCCGGCGCGAGGCCGGGCAGCGCGCCTTCGAGCGCCCGCAGCGCGGCCTCGCGGTCGAAGGCGAAGCCGAGCACCTGCGCGCTGTGCGCGAGCCGCGCGAGATGGCGCTCGAGGTAGCGGATGCCGCCCGCAGGCGTCGCGAGCATGGTCTCGAACAGCTCGAAGCCGGGGTCGAGCGCGGTGAGGAAGCGCGCCTTCAGCCGGCATTCCTCGAACTCCTCGGCCGCGCGGCTGTCCTGCACGATGCCCGCGCCCACGCCCATGCGCAGCGGCCGCAGCCCCTGTGCCGGCGCGCCGAGCGTCAGCGTGCGGATCGCCACCGAAAGGCAGAAGTCCCCGACGGCCGCCCCCTCGGCCGGTGCATCGACCCAGCCGATGGCGCCGCAGTAGAGGCCGCGCGGCGTGCTTTCGAGCCGGGCGATCCAATCCATCGTGCGGAGCTTGGGCGCGCCCGTGATCGACCCGCAGGGGAAGACCGCGCGCAGCAGCTCCGGCATGTCGACGCCGGGGCGCAGCGCGGCCTCGACGGTCGAGGTCATCTGGAACACGGTCGCATAGGGCTCGACCGCGAACAGCGCGGGCACCTTCACCGAGCCGGGTTGCGCCACGCGGCCGAGGTCGTTGCGCAGCAGGTCGACGATCATCACGTTCTCGGCGCGGCTCTTGGCGTCGGCCGCGAGCCGGCGCGCGGCGTCGCGGTCGTCCGCGGGCCCGGCGCCGCGCGCGGCGGTGCCCGTCATCGGCCGCGCCGGCAGGACCCCCCCGGCCGGGCGCAGGCAGAGCGAGGGCGAGCACGAGAGCACATGCGTGGTCCGGCCGCCTTCGGGCAGCGCGATCAGCGCGCCGTAGGCGACCGGCTGCCGCGCGCGCAGCCGGCGGTACAGCGTCAGCGGCGAGCCGTAGGCCTGCCCGTGCAACCGGTAGGTGAAGTTGACCTGGTAGGTCTCGCCCGCGGCGATGGCCGCATGGATGCGCTTGATCGCGGCCGCGAAGCCGGCCGCGTCGATGCTGGAGGCGAGGCCCATCACGCCCGCGGGCGACGCCGGCCCGCCCGCGGCCGCGAGCTCGGCGGCCTCGGCCTGGGCGAGCCAGGCGTCCACCTCGTCGGCCGCGCACCGCCGGCAGTCGCGGAACATCAGCACGCGCAGCGCCGCGGCCTCCTCGGGCGCCGGGTGCGCCCGCCCTGCCCCGAGCAGCCCGGCGCCCCATTCGTAGTCGGCCAGCAGTACCGCGTGCAGGCCCCGGCGCAGGTCGGCGTCGACCTGCGCCCAGACGGTCTCGAGCGCGGCGGGATCGGTGCAGCGGTGCTCGCGCTCGAAGCCGGTGCAGAGCCGGCTCGTGCGGCGCTCGGGGGTCGAGCCGCTGTCGTCGAGCAGCGCGAAGGAAGATGGCAAGTTGAGCTCCAGTCGTCGGGATCGTTCGTCCTCGATTCTCGTCCGTCGGGGGACGGACGCAGGACGACGGCGCGATCGCGCCGGCTGGAGCGTGCCGCGGATGGCCCGCGGCCGGCCTCAGAAGCCCCGCCGATCGGGCGGAACGTAGGGGTCGGGCATTTCGCTGAGCTGGTAGCCCTGACCCCAGATCGCCTGCAGGCTCGGGCCCTTGGACCGCGCGTGCAGGCCGAGCTTGCGGCGCAGGCCCGACACGCTCACGTCGAGGGATCGCGAGACCGGGTGGTCGTTGTCCTTGCGGCCCCAGACGTTGCGGAACAGCCACTCGCGCGTCAGCGGCCGGTTGATGTTGCGGAAGAAGGCCACCGCGAGGTCGAATTCGAGCGGCCGCAGCTTGATCGGCGCGCCCGCGCGCTCGGCCTTGTCCTGGTGGAGGATGAAGCGGTAGTCGCGCCACTGCATGACGCGCTCGGCGATCGGCACCTTGCGGCGCTGCAGGTAGGCCTCGAACAGGCGGTAGGTGTCCTCGAACGAGGACGGCGCATGGACCACCGTCGACGCCGAATCCGAATGCAGCACGGAAATCACCCTGAACTGGCTCTTGCAGGCGGAAAGAATCAGCGGGAAATGCCGCCCCAGTGTTTCGCGCACTTCGGCAATCAGCGGCTGGAATGCCGCGGGATCGCGCGGACAGGCGAGCAAAAGAATCTCGAATTCGCCCAGCGTCACGCCGCGCTTCTGCAATTCTTCGACACTCGTAAAAACTATTGGAACATGCCCTAATCTGCAAATGGTGCGGCGGGCCAGTTCCCTGGAACGAAGCGATGGGTCTAATACGGCGATTTGCAAGGCGCGACTCTCTCACTGCAATGGACCGGCCGCTCGGGAAGAGCGGGACGATGCGGCCGAACTGCAAGCAAGTACCGTGGAACGGGCCCACGAAATCAAGCGTTAACGGAGTTCGACCCGAGTGGAGAATCTAAAGAAGCGCCGCCTTCACGTCCGCAAAAAGTGCGCACGTCGAATATGGGAATCGCGCACGCGGCGGCAAAAACAGGAAAAAGTGCGAACTAGTTCCGGATCATTATTTTCGAACGTCTGAAAAGGCAATTCGGGCTTTGCGGCCCTTTCGATTTGCGACCGATCGTTCGCAAATCGAATTGACCGCCGAATTGCCGGCGAACGCACCCGAATTCAGCGCCGCATCGCGGCGCCGGGCTCAGGCGGCAGACCGCCGCGGCAGCCGCCAGCCGGGCCGCGGGAAATGGCAGGTGTAGCCGTCGGGGATGCGCTCGAGGTAGTCCTGGTGCTCGGGCTCGGCCTCCCAGAAGCGCGGCGCGGGCGTCACCTCGGTCACCACCTTGCCGGGCCAGAGCCCGGAGGCGTCGACGTCGCGGATGGTCTCGAGCGCGGTCGCCTGCTGGGCCGGGCTCGTGTAGAAGATCGCCGAGCGGTAGCTGGTGCCGATGTCGTTGCCCTGCCGGTTCATCGTGCTCGGGTCGTGGATCTGGAAGAAGAACTCGAGCAGCTCGCGGTAGCTGATCCGCGTGTTGTCGAATTCGATCTCGATGCCTTCGGCATGGCCCGGGTGGTTGCGGTAGGTCGGATGGTCGTTGCTGCCGCCCACGTAGCCCACGCGGGTGCGCTGCACGCCCGGCAGCTTGCGGATCAGGTCCTGCATGCCCCAGAAGCAGCCGCCGGCCAGCACTGCGGTTTCGGTCGTCATATCGATGTTTCTCCGTTGGTCGAGACAGGGAGCAGATGGTGCCGCACGGCGCGCTTTCCAGGCGGCGGGGCAAAGAAAAAGCCCCGCAAGTCAACGACTTGCGGGGCTTGTCTTGGCGGAACCGGAGGGATTCGAACCCTCGATGAGGCTCTACACCCCATACTCCCTTAGCAGGGGAGCACCTTCGGCCACTCGGTCACGTTTCCAGGAAACTGCAATTATGCCAGCTTACGCGGCCGGTTGATCGAGATCGAAGGCCTTGTGCAGCGCGCGCACGGCGAGCTCCATGTACTTCTCGTCGATCACCACCGAGGTCTTGATCTCGCTGGTGGAGATCATCTGGATGTTGATGCCCTCCTCCGCCAGCACGCGGAACATCTTGCTGGCCACGCCCACGTGGCTGCGCATGCCGATGCCGACGATGCTGACCTTGCAGATCTTGGTGTCGCCGACGATGTCGTTCGCGCCCAGCGTGGGCAGCACCTTCTCCTTGAGCAGGTCGACCGTCTTGGCGTAGTCGTTGCGGTGCACCGTGAAGCTGAAGTCGGTGCGGCCGTCCTTGCTCAGGTTCTGGATGATGACGTCGACCTCGACGTTCGCATCGGCCACGGCGCCGAGGATGTGGTACGCGATGCCCGGCTTGTCGGGCACGCCGAGCACGGAGATTTTGGCTTCGTCGCGGTTGAACGCGATGCCGGAGACAACGGCTTGTTCCATGTTTTCGTCTTCCTCGAATGTGATCAGGGTGCCGGACTTGGCCTCTTCCTGGATGTCGATGTCCCAGGGCGTGAAGCTGGAGAGCACGCGCAGCGGCACCTTGTACTTGCCCGCGAACTCGACCGAGCGGATCTGCAGCACCTTGGAGCCCAGGCTCGCCATCTCGAGCATCTCCTCGAAGCTCACGGTGGTAAGCCGGCGCGCATCGGGCTCGACGCGCGGGTCGGTGGTGTAGACGCCGTCCACGTCGGTGTAGATCAGGCACTCGTTGGCCTTCATCGCGGCCGCGATCGCCACGGCCGAGGTGTCGCTGCCGCCGCGGCCCAGCGTCGTGATGTTGCCCGCATCGTCCACGCCCTGGAAGCCGGTGATGACCACCACCTTGCCGGCCTCGAGGTCGGCGCGCACGCGCTCGTCGTCGATGCTCTCGATGCGGGCCTTGGTGAAGGCGCTGTCGGTGCGCACCGACACCTGCCAGCCGGCGTAGCTCACGGCCTCGACGCCCTCGGCCTGCAGCGCGATCGCGAGCAGCGCGGACGAGGCCTGTTCGCCGGTGGCGGCGAGCATGTCGAGTTCGCGGCCGTGGGCCGCGCCCGGTTTGCTCGGGGCCAGTTCCTTGGCCAGGCCGAGCAGGCGATTGGTCTCGCCGCTCATGGCACTCGGGACCACGATCATCTGGTGGCCGGCGCGCGCCCACTTGGCGACGCGCTTGGCGACATTCTTGATGCGCTCGGTCGAGCCCATCGACGTACCGCCGTATTTGTGAACGATCAATGCCATGGGTGAAATCAGAGAAAAGGAAGGAGCCGCTCCACGCCGGCGGGGCCGATGTCCGAGCGAGCGCCCTGCGAGCCGTCAGCGCGAAGCCTTCGGCGAGGGCCGGAAATTGTACCAATGCAGGCCGTCGCCCTGCCGCTCGACGTAGCCGGCGCCCACCTTGAGGTGGATCCGGTGGCCGCGCGTGGTGCAGGCGCGCAACTGGTCGAGCAGTTGGTCGAGCTGCGCCGCGCTCGGCGCGCAGCCGTGCGCCTGCATCAGCCAGTGCCGCAGCAGGTTGGCCTGGCGCGGGCGCGAGAGCGCCCGCAGCGCGGCGATGCGCGGCGGCTCGCCGACCGCGCCCAGGTCCTGCGCGGCGAGTTCGCCGAGCAGCTGCTGCGCCTGCGCGGCATGGCCCACGCTGCGCGCGAAGGTGGCGCGGAACTGCGGAAAGGCCCGCGCGAGCGCCGGCAGCACGAGGGCGCGGATGCGGTTGCGCGTGAAGCGCTCGTCGCCGTTGCTCGGGTCCTCGATCCAGGGCAGATCGACGCGCTCGAGCCAGGCGCGGATCTCGCCGCCGGGCACGGCCAGCAGCGGCCGGTGGATCACGAGGCCGTGGCGCTCGGCCTGCGCGGGCATCGCCGCGAGCCCGGGCAGGCCCGCGCCGCGCGACAGCGCGAGCAGCAGGGTCTCGACCTGGTCGTCGGCATGGTGGCCGAGCGCGATCGCGCGCACCGCGCCGAGGGTGGTCGCGCTGCGCGCCAGGGTCGCGAAGGCCTGGTAGCGCGCACGCCGGGCGGTGTCCTCGGGGCTGTCGCCGGGCGCATGGCGCGCATCGACGCGGTGCACCGCGAGCGGCACGCCGAGCCGCTCGCAGACGGCGGCGCAATGGCGCTCGAAATCGTCGGCCGCGGCCTGCAGCCCGTGGTGGACGTGGAAGGCGATCACCTGCCCCGGCCAGGCCGAGGCGCAGGCGGCCAGCAAGGCGGTCGAGTCCGCGCCGCCGCTGAAGCCCACCGCCAGCGGCAGCTGCGCCGGCACGAACGCGCCCATGGCGCGTTCGAAGGCATCGCCCGGGCGCTTATCTGCCGTTGTCGGCCTTGGTGTCGGTGAAGCGCCCATAGCTTTGCAGGCGCTCGTAGCGGCGGTCGAGCAGCTCCCTCGGCTTCAGGTCGCTGACCTGGCGGAAGGCGTCGTTGAGCGCGCGCTTCAGGAAGGCCGCCATCTGGCGATGGTCGCGGTGCGCGCCGCCGACCGGCTCGTTCACGATCTTGTCGACCAGGCCGAGCGCCTTGAGGCGGTGCGCGGTGATGCCGAGCGCGTCGGCCGCTTCCTGGGCCTTGTCGCTGGTCTTCCAGAGGATCGAGGCGCAGCCTTCGGGGCTGATCACCGAATACACCGAGTACTGCAGCATCAGGACCTGGTCGCCCACGGAGATCGCGAGCGCGCCGCCCGAGCCGCCTTCGCCGATGATGGTGACGATCACCGGCACCTCGAGCTGCGCCATCTCGTAGATGTTGCGGCCGATGGCCTCGGACTGGCCGCGCTCCTCGGCGTCGATGCCGGGATAGGCGCCGGGCGTGTCGACGAAGGTGAAGACCGGCAGCTTGAACTTCTCGGCCGTCTTCATGAGGCGCAGCGCCTTGCGGTAGCCCTCTGGCTTGCTCATGCCGAAGTTGCGCGCGGTGCGCTCCTTGGTGTCGCGGCCCTTCTGGTGGCCGATCACCATGCAGGGCGTGCCGTTGAAGCGCGCGAGGCCGCCGACGATCGAGAGGTCGTCGGCGAAATGGCGGTCGCCGTGGAGCTCGACGAAGTCGGTGAAGATCTCGTTGACGTAGTCGAGCGTGTAGGGCCGCTCGGGATGGCGCGCGATCTTGGTGATCTGCCAGGGCGTCAGGTCGCTGTAGATGTCCTTGGTGAGCTGCAGGCTCTTCTTGCCGAGCTGATCGATCTCCTCCGAGATGTCGACCGCCGATTCGGTCTGTACATAACGCAGTTCTTCGATCTTGGTTTCGAGCTCCGCGATGGGCTGCTCGAAGTCGAGGAAGGTTCGTTTCGCCAACGTCTTCTCCTGTTATTCAATACGCGACTGGCACGGGATCCAGCGATCGCCAAATATACCAAGTCGCCACGCTGCAAAAGGGCGCCCAGGCCACGGCCACGTCGCGGGCATCGCTGCGGCTCACGGGGTCGCCCGAGAAGTAGTTGAGGCTGATGCCGTTGAGCAGGCCGAGGTCGTCGACCGGCAGCACGTTGGGGCGCATCAGGTGGAAGATGAGGAACATCTCGGCGGTCCAGCGGCCGATGCCGCGGATCGCCACGAGCTCCTCGATGATGAGCTCGTCCGACATGTCCTTCCAGGCGTCGACGTGCACCGCGCCCGAATCGAAGTGGATCGCGAGGTCGACCAGGTACTCGATCTTGCGCGCCGACAGGCCCGCCGCGCGCATGTCGTCGACCTTGAGCTTGAGCACGTTGGCCGGCGTGAGCTTGCGCGGCAGCGCCGCGAAGCGGTCCCAGACCGACTGCGCGGCCTTGACCGAGATCTGCTGGCCCACGATGCTGCGCGCGAGCGTGGTGAACGCGTCGCCGCGCGACTCCAGGCAGGCGTTGCCGAACTTCGGGATCAACCGCTTCATCACGCGGTCCTTCCTCGACAGGTGGCTGCAGGCCTCCTCCCAATAGTCCGGCGTGTAGATCTTGATCGTCGGGTTCTTGGCGGAAGCGGGCATGGGGTTGGTGGTCCCGTTCACTGGGCGGCGGCCCAGGTCGTGCCGGTCGGCGAGTCCTTGAGGACGATGCCCTGCTCGAGCAGTTCCTGGCGGATCCGGTCGGCCTCGGCGAAGTCCTTCGCGGCCTTGGCCGCGGCCCGCGCCTCGATCTTCGCCTGGATGGTGGCCTCGTCGAGCGTGGTGCCAGCACGCAGGAAGCGCACCGGGTCGTCCTGCAGGATGTTGAGGCAGCCGCCGAGCGCCTTCAAGAGCCCGGCCTGCGCGGCCGAGCGCGTGCGGTTCACCTCGCCCGCGAGCTCGAACAGCACCGCCACCGCCTCGGGCGTGGCGAAGTCCTCGTCCATCGCGGCCTTGAAGCGCGCGGCATGGGGATCGGCCCAGTCGATCGCGACCTCCTGCGGCGCGACCAGTTCGAGCGCCGTATAGAGCCGCTTGAGCGAGGCGCGCGCGTCGTCGAGGTGCACGTCGCTGTAGTTGAGCGGCCGGCGGTAGTGCGCGCGCAGCACGAAGAAGCGGATCGTCTCCGCGTCGTATTTCTTGAGCACGTCGCGGATCAGGAAGAAGTTGCCCAGGCTCTTGGACATCTTCTCGTTGTCGGTCACGATGAAGCCGTTGTGCATCCAGAACCTGGCCAGCGGCTTGCCGTTGGCACCCTCGCTCTGGGCGATCTCGTTCTCGTGGTGCGGGAACTGCAGGTCCTCGCCACCGCCATGGATGTCGAGCGTCTCGCCAAGCAGTTCGCAGGCCATGGCCGAGCACTCGATGTGCCAGCCCGGCCGGCCTGGGCCGAAGTCGCTGGCCCACTTCACCTCGTCGGGCTCGCTCGCCTTCGCGCTCTTCCAGAGCACCGGATCGAGCGGGTCGTCCTTGCCGTCCTGCACGGCCACGCGCTCGCCCGCATGCAGCTCGTCGATCGACTTGCCGCTGAGCTTGCCGTAGCCCGGGAACTTGCGGATCGCGTAGTTCACGTCGCCGTTCTCGGCGCGGTAGGCCAGGCCCTTCTTCTCGAGCGTGCCGATCATCGACAGCATCTGCGGCACGTACTCGGTCGCGCGCGGCTCGTGGGTGGGCCGCTCGATGCCGAGCGCATCGGCGTCCTCGTGCAGCGCGTCGATCATGCGATCGGTCAGGGAGCGGATCGACTCGCCGTTCTCGACCGCGCGGCGGATGATCTTGTCGTCGATGTCGGTGATGTTGCGCACGTAGGTCACGGCATAGCCGCTGGCCTTGAGCCAGCGCTGCACCACGTCGAAGGCGATCATCGAGCGGGCGTGGCCCAGGTGGCAGAGGTCGTACACCGTCATGCCGCAGACGTACATGCGCACCCGGCCCGGTTGCAATGGGGAGAACTCCTCCAGTTCACGCGAGAGCGTGTTGTAGATGCGCAGACTCATGAGGCTCGAAAAGCGTCGCTTCGCGCTCGTGCGGCACGGGCGAACGACGGTGTATTTCAGGGGTGACGGGGGCAGCGGTGGCGAGGGGTTGGACATGGCCCCTCGGCTACAATGGTCCGCAGTATAAACGGCTGCCTGCCGTGTGCATGCCGGGTGTTTTCGAGGCCCGCGTTTCCCAACCCTGCCGAGGCTTCATGAAGCACGTCGCGTTCCCCAGACTCTCCGCCATCGCCTTCGCATTGCTGTTCGGCCTGCTCGGTTCGGCCGTGCATGCCAACGACTACGACGAGGTCAACCAGCTGCTGCGCCAGGGCAAGGCGAACGAGGCGCTCGCCAAGGCCGACGCCTACATCGCCGGCAAGCCGCGCGATCCGCAGATGCGCTTCCTGCGCGGCGTGATCCTGACCGAGCAGAAGAAGCAGAACGAGGCGATCACCGCCTTCACGCAGCTCACGCAGGACTTCCCCGAGCTGCCCGAGCCCTACAACAACCTCGCCGCGCTCTATGCCGCGCAGAGCAAGTTCGACCAGGCGCGCGCCGCGCTCGAGCAGGCGCTGCGCCTCAACCCGAACTACGCGACCGCGCACGAGAACCTCGGCGACGTCTATGCGCGGCTCGCGGCCCAGGAATACGTCCGGGCGCAGCAGTTCGCGAGCACCAATGCCAGCGTCGGCCCCAAGCTCGCGCTGATCCGCCAGATCTTCACGCCCAAGGCCGAAGCCGACGCGGCCGTGCTGCCGCCCGCGCCGCCCGAGGCCCGCAAGCCGGTCGGCCGCGTCAGCAAGTAGCCTTCGCCGCCCGCACGGCCGCGCCGCGCGCTGCCGGGCCGCGTCCCCACCCTCTCGCACAGGAGCCTTTCTTGACGAACACCGCCCCTTCCCTGTCCGCCCGCTTCAGCCGCCGCGGCGCACTCGCGCTCGCCGCGGCGCTCGCCTTCGCGGGTGCCGTGCACGCGCAGCAGGCCGCGCCGCGCGTGAAGCTCGCCACCACGGCGGGCGACATCGTGGTCGAACTCGATCCGGCCAAGGCGCCGAAGACCGTCGAGAACTTCCTGCAGTACGTCAAGGACAAGCACTACGACGGCACCGTCTTCCACCGCGTGATCGACGGCTTCATGATCCAGGGCGGCGGCTTCACGCCCGAGATGCAGCAGAAGCCGACGCGCGCGCCGATCCCGCTCGAGGCCTCGAACGGACTCAAGAACGACCGCTACACCATCGCGATGGCGCGCACCGGCAACCCGAACTCGGCCACCTCGCAGTTCTTCATCAACGTGAAGAACAACGACTCGCTCAACGCGCCCAACCCCGACGGCTACGGCTACACCGTCTTCGGCAGGGTCGTGGCCGGCACCGACGTGGTCGACAAGATCCGCGCCGTGCAGACCGGTAACAAGGGCGGCATGCAGAACGTGCCGCTCGAGGCCATCATCATCAAATCCGCCACGCTGGCGAAGTAATCGCCCCACATCCCTAGGAAGGAATCCCCATGAGCAATCCCAAGGTCGAACTGCACGTCAAGAACTTCGGCGTGATCACGCTCGAGCTCGACAGTGCCAAGGCGCCGAAGTCGGCCGAGAACTTCGTCAACTATGTGAAGAACGGTCACTACGACAACACGGTGTTCCACCGCGTGATCCCGGGCTTCATGGTGCAAGGCGGCGGCTTCGAACCCGGCATGAAGCAGAAGCCCACCGGCGCGGAGATCGAGAACGAAGCCAACAACGGCCTCAAGAACGACATCTACACCGTCGCCATGGCCCGCACGAGCGCGCCGCACTCGGCCACGGCCCAGTTCTTCATCAACGTGGCCGACAACGGCTTCCTGAACCACACCGCGCCGACGGCCCAGGGCTGGGGCTATGCCGTGTTCGGCAAGGTCACGGCCGGCAGCGACGTGGTCGACAAGATCAAGGGCGTGAAGACCGGCCGCAAGGGCTTCCACGACGACGTGCCGCTCGAGGACGTGGTGATCGAGAAGGCCGTGCTCGTCTCGGAATAACCAAGGCGTCTCGCACGGACGACGGACACGGCACGGGCATGGCGGCGACCCCGACAGTCAAGGAGCTCATCGCCCCGCCCGCCTGGCGCACCGTCGACCTGATCTCCGACCTGCACCTGCAGGCCGGCGAGCCCGCCACCTTCGAAGCCTGGCGCGGCTACCTCGAGACCACGCCGGCCGACGCGCTGATCATCCTCGGCGACCTGTTCGAGGTCTGGGTCGGCGACGACTGCGCCGCCCTGCCCGGCTTCGAGGCCGACTGCGCCGCGCTGCTGCGCCGCGCGGCCGAGCGGCTGCCCGTCTACTTCATGCACGGCAACCGCGACTTCCTCGTCGGTCCGGCGCTCGCCGCGCAGTGCGGCTTCACGCTGCTCGACGACCCGACCGTGCTCGTGCTGCACGGCGAACGCTGGCTGCTGAGCCACGGCGACATGCTGTGCCTGGACGACACCGACTACCTGCGCTTCCGCGCCCAGGTGCGCACGCCCGAATGGCAGGCCGCGTTCCTCGCGCGGCCGCTCGACGATCGCCGCGCGCTCGCGCGCTCGATGCGCACCCGGAGCGAGGACCGCAAGCGCGATCCCTCGGTGGTCTGGGCCGACGTCGACACCACCGCTGCGCGCGAATGGCTGGGGCTGGCGCACGCACGCACGCTGGTGCACGGCCACACGCACCGGCCGGCCGAGCATGCGCTCGGCGACGGCCTGCGGCGCATCGTGCTGAGCGACTGGGATGCCGCGGCCCATCCGCCACGGGCGCAGCTGCTGTGCCTTTCCCCGGCGGGCGCGCAGCGCGTCGACCTGCGCTAGGACCGCCGCGGCGATGTTCAAGTGGCTGCGCCGGCTGCGCGCCCTGCCCGCGATCCCCGAGGCCGCGTGGCAATCCACGCTCGCGCGCTACGCCTTCCTGCGCGAGCGTTCCGCCGCCGATCTGCAGCGGCTGCGCGCGCTCTCGGCCGAGTTCCTGCGCGACAAGGAATTCCACGGCACCCAGGGCTTCGTGATCACCGACGAGGTCGCGCTCGCGATCGCCGCGCAGGCCGTGCTGCCGGTGCTGCATCTCAAGGGCGGGCTCGACTGGTACGACGATTTCGTCGGCATCGTGGTCCATCCGTCCGAGGTGGTTGCGCGCCGCAAGATCGTCGACGACGCGCAGGTGGTGCACGAGTACGACGAGGTGGTGGCCGGCGAGGCGATGGACCGCGGACCGGTGATGCTGAGCTGGCAGGACGTGCTCGCGAGCGGCATCACGCGCGAGGGCGGCTACAACGTGGTGATCCACGAGTTCGCCCACAAGATCGACATGCGCGGCGGCGAAGCCGACGGCTGCCCGCCGCTGCCCGCGGGCTTCGCGGGGAAGCGCAGCGCGCGCGAGTCGCGCGCCGCGTGGCTCGCGGTGCTGCAGCCCGCTTACGAGGACTTCCGCGAGAAGACGATCCTCGCCGAGCGCTTCGGCGCCGAGCCGCCCTGGCTCGACGACTACGCGGCCACCTCGATCAGCGAGTTCTTCGCGGTCGCCTGCGAGGCCTACTTCGTGAACCGGCCGCACTTCGCACGCGACTTTCCCCGCGTGCTCGCGCTCTTCGACGAATTCTTCGGCCGCGCGGCCCCCGGCGGCGCCTGAAGCGCGCCGGGTCCGCCTCCGAAGCGGGCCGCTTCGGAGACGGCCTACTTCAGCAGGGCCTTCAGCGCGTTCTGCAGGCGGCGCGCGCTGGCCGGATCGTGCGGCGCGGCGAGCACCTTGCCGGCATCCTCGCCCCAGGTCTGGGCCGGCGTCGGATCGCCGCGCCGGGTCAGCAGCTTGAGCTGCAGCGCACGGCGCGCGTCGAGCTGCTCGGCCGGCGTCGGCACTTCGGCGGCCATCTCGAGGCGCAGCAGCGCCTCGGCCGCGGCGTCGGACGCCTTGGCGGGCGCGGCGATCGCCTGCGACCAGCCGCTGCGCACCGCGGGCGTCACCGCGCGGCCGAGCTCCTGTGCGCTCGGCAGCCGCGCGGCGTCGCGCTGCTCCCAGGCGCCGAGCACCTGCGTGAGCGCTTCGCCGTGCGCCTGCGCGGCGAGCTTGCGCAGCGCCAGATCGGCGCGCTCGAGCGCCTCGCGCTGGGCACGGAATGCGGCGTCGCCGAGGCGCGGGCCGCGGTCTTCGCGCGGCGGACGGTCGCCGAAGCGCCCGGCCGGCGCGCCGCGGCCTTCGCCGCGTGGTGCGCCCCGATCGCCGGCGCGGCCCGGCCCGCCGGCACCGGGACGGCCGCGGTCGCCGAAGC
>CBHTTS010000018.1:0-35519 GCA_966095775.1 uncultured Variovorax sp.
CGCTGCACGTGGAGATCCTCTACAACGAATACCAGTCGGTGGCCGCGTTCGCCGTGGCCTCGCTGCTGGCCCTGCTGGCGCTGGTGACGCTGGCGATCAAGACCCTGGCCGAGTGGCAGCACGAGCGGCAGATGAAGGCGGTGGCGGAGCTGCCGCCCGAGCGGCCGGCGGCCGCGTGATCCCAAGGAAATCGCGATGAGCATCGAAATCAGAAACGTCAGCAAGACATTCGGCGACTTCCACGCGCTGCGCAACGTGTCGCTCGACATCGCCTCGGGCGAGCTGCTCGCGCTGCTGGGCCCCTCGGGCTGCGGCAAGACCACGCTGCTGCGCATCATCGCGGGGCTGGAGACGGCCGACACCGGCAGCATCCTGTTCTCGGGCGAGGACACCACCGACGTGCACGTGCGCGAGCGGCAGGTGGGCTTCGTGTTCCAGCACTACGCGCTGTTCCGCCACATGACGGTGTTCGAGAACGTGGCCTTCGGCCTGCGCGTGAAGCCGCGCCGCGAGCGCCCGAGCGAGGCGCAGATCAAGGCCAAGGTGACCGACCTGCTCAAGCTGGTGCAGCTCGACTGGCTGGCCGACCGCTATCCGTCGCAGCTCTCGGGCGGCCAGCGCCAGCGGATCGCGCTCGCGCGCGCGCTCGCGGTCGAGCCCAAGGTGCTGCTGCTCGACGAGCCGTTCGGCGCGCTCGACGCCAAGGTGCGCAAGGAGCTGCGGCGCTGGCTGCGCCGGCTGCACGACGAGCTGCACGTGACCTCGATCTTCGTCACGCACGACCAGGAGGAGGCGCTCGAGGTGGCCGACCGCGTGGTCGTGATCAACAAGGGCCGCATCGAGCAGGTCGGCTCGCCGCAGGAGGTCTGGGACCAGCCCGCGAGCCCGTTCGTCTACGGCTTCCTCGGCGACGTGAACCTGTTCCACGGCCGGGCCGACAACGGCGCCGTGCAGCTCGAGGGCATGCGCCTCGACTCGCCCGAGCACAGCCATGCGCGCGGCGCCAAGGCCATGGCCTACGTGCGGCCGCACGACCTCGACGTGGCGCGCTACAGCGCGGGCGCGGCCGGCATCGTCGCCACGCTCACGCGCGCGATCGTGGTCGGACCGATCGCGCGGCTGGAACTTGAGCCCACCGAAACGAATCCAGATAATCCGGGCTCCGGAACCATCATCGAGGCGCAAATCCCTGCGCAACAGTTCCGTGACCTGGGCTTGAACGAGGGCGACAAGGTGGTCGCCACGCCGCGCAAGGCCAGGGTGTTCGTCGAAGAAGATTGGGTCTCCCCTTGATCGCCTGGTATTTCGGCGCGCCGCGCCGCGCGCTCGCTCTGATCTGCCTCGCCTGCGTGCTGATGCTCGCCTTCGGGCTCTACCTGCAGCACGTCGTCGGCCTCGAGCCTTGCCCCATGTGCATCGTGCAGCGCTACGCGCTCGTGCTGGTGGCGGTGTTCACCGGCCTCGCGGCGCTGTTCCGACAGCGCGGGCTGCAGGTCGCGGGCACTGCGCTCGCGCTGGTCTCGGCGCTCGGCGGCGCCTACACCGCGGCCGCGCAGAGCTGGCTGCAGTGGTACCCGCCCGAGGTCGTCTCGTGCGGCCGCGACCTCTACGGAATGATCGAGACCTTCCCGCTCAAGCGCGCGCTGCCGATGATCTTCCGCGGCGGCGGCGACTGCTCGAAGGTGGACTGGTCGCTGTTCGGCCTCACGCTTGCGAACTGGTCGTTCGTGGCGTTCGCGGTGCTCGCGGTCCTGCTGCTGGTGCTGCTGTTCCGCCGCCGTCCGACTCGGAAGGCGTGAATCAGAGCGGCAGCGTGTCGAAGGCCGCGTAGGCCGTAGCAAGCCAGGACTTCACGCGCTGGCGCTCGAGCAGGCCCAGCGCCTGCGGACTCTCGCGGTCGTTGACCGCCTTCCAGAAGCTCGTGTTCTGCGCATCGATCTTGCGCATGCTGGCCTCGTGCAGCCGCGGCAGCGCGATCACGCGCGCGCCGTGGGCCGTGGCCTTCGCCAGCGACTGCGAGCCGAGCAGCATGCCGAAGTCGCTGCCGCGGCCGTAGTTCTGCACCACGATGTAGTTGGGCCGGCTGCCGAAGGTGTCGATCAGCGTGCCGAGCAGGTCGGTCGAGTCCTTGCCGTCGTCGAGCACGTGCCAGAAGTTGACGGCCACGCCGAGCTCGTCGAAGACGTCGAACAGGTCCGATTCCTTGATCCAGCGCGCGAGCGGCGCCAGCGTCTGCGCCGCGAGGTCGACGATCACGCTCTGCTGCGGCGTGACCTCGAAGCCGTTGACCACGGTGTCGAGCCCTTCGAAGCTGTCGACCACCACGGGTGAGGCGAAGCCCTCGTAGAAGCGCGTGAACGAGCTGTGCGAGCGGTCGGTGTCGAAGCCCGTGAACGGGCGGCTGTGGTCGATGAAGTACTGCGCGAGCACGCGCGCCGTGACCGACTTGCCCACGCCGCCTTTCTCGCCGCCGATGAAGTTGAGCGATGCCATGCGCCGACGACCGCGGCTACTGCACGAGCAGCACGGAGGTGTCGGTCTCCGAGATCACCTTGGTGGCCACCGAGCCCATGAGCGCGCGGCCCAGGATGCCGTGGCCGTGGGTGCCGAGCACGATGAGTTGCGCATGCGCCGCCGCCGCGGACTTGAGGATCTCCTCGGCCGCATGGCCGTGGCGCTTGTCGACCGTGTAGCCGGTCACGCCTTCCTTCGCGAGCAGCGCGACCACGGGGTCGAGCACCTTGGCGCTCTCCTCGGCGTAGTACTCGGCCACCACCTCCTTGCTCAGGTGGCGCGCCACGTGCCCGGAGATGCCCGTGACGACGTGCACGATGACCAGCTCGTGGCCGTCGACGAACATCGGCCGGTTGGCCAGCAGGTAGTTGAGGGCCTTCTGGGTGTAGGGGCTGCCGTCGACGGCGATGAGGATCTTCATGCGGCCGTTATAGGGCCCGGCCCCGCGCGCCGCAACCGATCCACCCCCAACGCGAAGGGCTTTTCAGTCCCGCGGCGCGAGCGGCCTCAGCCGTAAAGGCCTTTCCAAAGCATGTAGACCGCGAGGAGATACAGGATGCTCGCGAACACGCGCTTGAGCTTCTTCACCGGCAGGCTGTGCGCGGCCTTGGCGCCGAGCGGGGCGGTGATCACGCTGCACACGGCGATCACCACCAGCGCGGGCAGCCAGATGTAGCCGAACGAACCGTCGGGCAGGTTCTGCACCGACTGGCCGCTGACCGCATAGCCGAGCACGTTGGCGACCGCGATCGGAAAGCCGAGCGCCGCGCTCGTCGCCACGGCGTTGTGGATCGAGATGTTGCACCAGGTCATGAAGGGCACGCTGATGAAGCCGCCGCCCGCGCCCACGAGGCCCGAGATGAAGCCGATCGCGCCGCCCGCGCCGAGCTGCCCCGCGGTGCCCGGCATCTGGCGCGTGGGCTTGGGCTTGCGGTCGAGGAACATCTGCGTGGCCGAGAAGCCCACGAACAGCCCGAAGAAGATCGCGAGCACCGTGCCCTTGAGCAGCGCGAACACGCCCAGGCTGCCCAGCAGGCTGCCGATCACGATGCCGGGCGCGAGGCGCCGCACGATGTCCCAGCGCACCGCGCCGCGCTTGTGGTGCGCGCGCACGCTCGAGACCGAGGTGAAGATGATCGTGGCCATCGAGGTCGCGATCGCCATCTTCACCGCCAGGTCGGACGCCACCCCGCGATGGCCCATGATGATCGTGATGAAGGGCACCATCAGCATGCCGCCCCCGATGCCCAGCAGGCCCGCAAGGAAACCGGTGCCCAGGCCGAGTGCGGCCAGTTCGGCGATCAGGAGGGGGTCGAGCAGGGAATTCACGCGCAGAAGCCTTGAGAGGAAAAAGCAACGGCCCCGTGCATCGCTTGCCGGGGCCGTATGGAACGGAATAGGTGTCTGCAAGTGGGCGCCGAACCCGCATCCTGAACCAGGGTTCAGGTGGGCGAGGGCAGCAAGACTTCGGGTTCATCTGACGCGAGATGATCACGCCCGTCGAGCGATGTACCAAGCCCGGCTCCGAAGAGCATTGGAACAAGGAAATATTAAGCCCGACGCGCACCGCAGACAGAGGCGATTTTACGCCCGTGCCGCGACGCTCGCCCGCGGTCAGAGTAAATGGTCATCGCCCGCGAGGGCTTGATCGAGTTTCTGAATCAGTTGCGCGGCCTTCGCGGCCGCGTCGTCGCCGGCCTCGGGCGCCGCCGCGTCGGGGGCCGGGGCCGCTGCCGGCGCGGCGGTCTGCTGCGCGGCGAGGTCGAAGGCGAGGTTCAGCGAGGCCAGCACCGCGATGCGGTCGCGCGCCTTGACCTTGCCCGCGTCGCGGATCTTGCACATGGCCGCGTCCACGCGCTCCACGGCTTCGCGCAGCTGCGCCTCGCCGCCCTCGGGACAGCCGAGCAGGTAGCTCTGGCCCATGATCTGAACTTCGATCTGCTTCATGCGGGGGTGGAGTCCTCGGAGGGCGGTTCGGCCGGCAGCCGTTCGAGCACCGCGTCCAGGCGCGTGCGGGCCGCGGCCAGCCGCGACTTCAGCGCATCGCGCTCGCGCGTGAGCACCTCGACCTGTTCCTGCAGCAGCGCGTTGGTGCGCTGCACCTCTTCATGACGCACGAGCAGGCGTTCCACGCGCTCGGCGATCTGGTCGATGGGGCTGGAGGCGGGCATGGTTGGCGATGATAGCGTTAACAGATGCAGGCCAAGATAGAATCCGCGGCGTTGGTGCCTGCGGCGTGGTTCACGCGCCGCGGTTCAACGGGAAGCAGGAGTGGACGCCCTTTTTCGGAAACGAAGCCCGGGCCGAAGCCGCCTGCGCTGCCCCCGCAACGGTCAAGCAGTCGACGCCGCGCGCGTCAACCCCATCCACTACAGCCACTGGGCGCCCTGAAACAGGCGCCTGGGAAGGCGGTGGGGTCGCACTGCCAGCCCGGATACCGGCCAACGAGGCGGCTGCCGCATGCGGCAGCCATTGCGCCCACACGCTGGCGGGGAGGCTGGCGAGGGGCATCTGTCCGTTCGTTCATTCATGACTTCCTGCGATCCAGTTTCCCTTGGCCGCGTGCCTGCGCGCCGCCGTCGTCTCGCCTGCCTGCCGCTCGCGCTGGCCTCCGCCTTCGGCGGCAGCGTGCTGCTGCAGCTGCCGCTCGGCGCGCACGCCCAGACGCCGGCCGTGGCCTCGCTCGGCGAGACCGTGGTCACCGCCAACCGCACGCCGCAGCCGCTGTCGGACCTGGTGGCCGACGTCTCGATCGTCGACCGCGAGACCATCGAGAAGAGCGGCGCCGTGGGCGTGGCCGACGTGCTCGCGCGGCTGCCGGGCATCGAGATCGCGCGCAGCGGCAGCGTCGCCAACACCACCAGCGTGTTCCTGCGCGGCGCCGAGACGCGCTTCACGGCGGTCTACATCGACGGCATCCGCGTCGATTCGCAATCCACCGGCGGCGCCGCCTGGGAGAGCATCCCGCTGTCGCAGATCGACCGCATCGAGGTGCTGCGCGGCCCGGCCGCGGCGGTCTACGGCTCGGACGCCGTGGGCGGCGTGATCCAGCTCTTCACGCGCCGCGGCGAGGAGGGCGTGGCGCCCTACGCGGGCGTCGGCTTCGGCAGCCACGGGCTGCGCCGCGCCGAGGCCGGCGTGAGCGGCAAGTCGGGCGGCTTGGACTATGCGCTCGGCGTCTCGCACGAGGAGAGCAAGGGCTTCAATGTGCTGCCGATGGACAAGCGCACGCCCTCGAAGGACGGCTTCACGAACCCCGACCGCGACGGCTACAACACCGATGCCGGCCACCTGCGGCTCGGCTACCAGTTCACGCCGAACCAGCGGCTCGAGGCCACGCTGCTCTACAGCGACACCAATTCGGGCTACGACTCGCCCGTGAGCTTCCGCTCCCGTTGGCCGATCCAGTTCAAGAACGACATCTCGAGCAACACGCTGCAGACCGCGGGCCTGACCTGGTCGGCCAAGTGGAACGACGTCTACAGCACGCGCGTGCAGGTCACCGATTCGCAGTCGATCTACAAGACCCGGCCTTCGTTCTACCGCACCGAGACCGAGCTGCGCGGCTACCTGTTCCAGAACGAGTTCCGCTTCGGCCCGCACCTCGTGACCGCCACGCTCGAGCGCCGCGAGGACAAGCTCGAGAACGCGCCCACCACCAGCAGCGGCCTGTTCGCGCGCGACCGCTCGCAGGACGCGGTCTCGCTCGGCTACGGCTTCGTGCAGGGCCCGCATTCGCTGCAGCTGCACCTGCGCCACGACGACGACAGCGAGTTCGGCGGCAAGGCCACCGGCAGCGCGGCCTACGGCTACGCGATCACGCCCAGGCTGCGCGCCACGGTCTCGGCCGGCACCGCGTTCCGCGCGCCCACGCTCTACCAGCGCTTCAGCGAATACGGCGACGCGAGCCTCAAGCCCGAATCGAGCCGCAACGTCGAACTGGGCCTGCAGTACACCGACGGCGCCACGCATGCGGGCATCGTGGTCTACCAGAACCGCGTGAGGAACCTGATCGTGTTCGACGGCGCCGCCACCGGCTGCAGCTCGTCCTTCGGCTGCTACGCGAGCAGCGCCCGCGCGCGCTACCGCGGCATCACGCTGACCGGCGGCCATCGCATCGGCGACGTGACGCTGCGCGCCTCGGCCGACTTCCAGGACCCGCGCGACCTCGACAGCGACCTGCTGCTCGCGCGCCGAGCGCGCCGCCACGCCACGCTGGGCGCGGACTGGCGCATCGGCGGCTGGACGCTGGGCGCCGAGGTGCAGGCCTCGAGCAAGCGCTACGACGACGCGGCCAACACGCGCGAGCTCGGCGGCTATGCGGTGCTGAATCTGGTGGCCAGCACCCAGCTCACGCGCGACATCGGCCTGGTCGCGCGCATCGACAATGTGGGCGACAAGGACTACATGCTCGCGCGCGGCTACGCCACCGGCGGGCGCAACGCCTACCTCGGCCTCAAGTGGACGCCGAGGTAAGGTCCCGGCGAGAACAGAGGAACCGCGCGGCCCGGGCCGCGGCATGCCCATGACCCTTCAGCACGAACTCATCCTCGGAGGCCAGAAGAGCGGCAAGTCGCGGCGCGCCGAGCAGCGCGCGATCGACTGGCTCGCCGGGGCGCCCGCCGCGCGGCGCGCGGTGCTGATCGCCACGGCGCAGGCGCACGACGCGGAGATGCGCGAGCGCATCGCGCGCCACCAGGCCGACCGCGCCGCGCGCGTGCCGGCGCTGCGCACGGTGGAGGAGCCGGTCGAGCTGGCGCGCGCCATCGTGAGCCACAGCGCGCCCGACACGCTGGTCGTGGTGGACTGCCTCACGCTCTGGCTCACCAACCTGCTGATGCCGTTGCGCTCGGAGGCCGTGCGGCCGGCCACGCGCACGCCCGCGGCGCACCAGGGGCTGCTGCTGGCCGCGCTGCGCGAGGCGCGCGGGCCGCTGGTGCTGGTGGGCAACGAGATCGGCCTCGGCGTGATCCCGCTCGGCCGCGAGACGCGCGCCTTCGTCGACGCGCTCGGCCGGCTGAACCAGGAGGTGGCCGCCGCCTGCGGCCGCGTCACGCTGATGGCCGCGGGCCTGCCGCTCACGCTGAAGGCGCCCGCATGAGCGCGCGCCGTTCCTTCCTTTCGCTCGGCCTCGCGCTGCTGCTCGGCCTCGCGGCCCTCGGCGCGCGCGCGGTCGAGGTGACCGACGAGCGCGGCGTGAAGGTGGCGCTGCCGCAGCCGCCGCAGCGCATCGTCTCGCTGCTCCCTTCGCTGACCGAGGGCGTGTGCGCGCTCGGCGCCTGCGCGCGGCTGGTCGGCGTCGACAACTACTCCAATTCCCCCGCCTCGGTGCGCGCGCTGCCGCAGCTCGGCGGCGGGCTCGATCCCAACGTCGAGGCCATCGTGGCGCTGCGTCCCGACGCGGTGCTGCTCGCCAAGTCCTCGCGCGTCACCCAGCGGCTCGAGGCGCTCGGCCTCAAGGTGCTGGTGCTCGAGCCCAAGAGCCACGCCGACGTGCGGCGCGTGCTCGGCACGCTCGACCAGTTGCTGGGCACCCGCGAAGCGCCCGCGGTCTGGCGCGCGATCGACGCCAGCGTGTCGGCCGCGGCCGAGTCGCTGCCGGCCTCGGCCCGCGGCCTCAAGGTGTACTTCGAGGTCAACAGCGCGCCCTATGCGGCCGG
Source organism: uncultured Variovorax sp. (assembly GCA_966095775.1). GTDB lineage: Bacteria > Pseudomonadota > Gammaproteobacteria > Burkholderiales > Burkholderiaceae_C > Variovorax. Next base: position 8,175 of record CBHTTS010000018.1, read on the forward strand.
CGAGTCCTCGTTCATCGGCGAGACGCTCGCGCGGCTCGGTGCGCGCAACATCGTGCCGGCCGCGCTCGGGCCCTTTCCCAAGCTCAATCCCGAGTACGTGGTGCGCGCCGATCCCGACCTGATCATGGTCAGCGTGCGCAGCGCCCAGGGGCTGGAGCAGCGCCCGGGCTGGGGCGGCATCCGCGCGGTGCGCGAGGGCCGCATCTGCCGCTTCGACCCTGCAGAGTCGGACATCCTCGTGCGCCCCGGCCCGCGCATGGACGAGGCGGCGCGCCTGATGGCGCGCTGCCTCGCCGGCCGGAAGAACTGACGTGCGCGACCGGTTCACGCACACGCAGCACCAGCGCCGGGTCTGGCTGTTCGGCCTCGCGCTGCTGGCGCTCGGCGCGGCGGTGGCGGCGCTGAGCCTGGGCGTGGGCAGCACCGGCTTCCAGAGCCTGCGCGCCGCCGCGCGCGATCCGGTGGCGCTGCAGATCGTCTGGGACATCCGCCTGCCGCGCACGCTCGGGGCCTGGCTCGCGGGCGCGCTGCTCGGGCTCGCGGGCGCGGTGGCGCAGGGGCTGTTCCGCAATCCGCTGGCCGATCCCTACCTGCTCGGCAGCGGCTCGGGCGCCTCGCTCGGCGTGGCGGTGGCGCTGATGCTGTTCGGCGGCACGGCGGCCGATGCGCAGTGGGCGCTCCGGCTCGGCCTTACGGGCGCGGCCTTCGTCGGCGCGGTGGTCGCGGTGGTGCTCACGCTCATGCTCGCGCGCGGGGTGCAGCAGACGCTCAGGCTGCTGCTCGCGGGGGTGATCGTGGGCGTGGTGCTCGGCGCCGTGAAGGACCTGATCACCATCGCCTCGGCCGACATCCTGCAGGCGCTGCAGGGCTTCATCCTCGGCAGCACCGGCCTCGTGGGCTGGAGCGCCTGCGCGGTGATGGCGGCGGTGGGCGTGCTGTGCCTGCTGCTCGGCTGGGCGCTGGCGCCGGTGCTCGACGGGCTCTCGCTCGGCGAGGCCACGGCCCGCAGCCTCGGCCTGCCGCTCGGCGCCATGCGCGCGGCGCTGGTGGTGGTGCTCGCGCTGGCCACCGGCGCGGCCGTGGCGCAGACCGGGCTGATCGCCTTCGTCGGCCTGGCCTCGCCGCACCTCGTGCGCTCGGTGGTCAAGACCACGCATGCGCGGCTGATCGTGCTCTCGGCCGCGATGGGCGGCCTGCTGCTGATGGCGGCCGACCTGCTGGCGCGCTGGCTGATCGCGCCGCAGGAGCTGCCCGTGGGCGTGCTCACGGCCGTGCTCGGCGGCAGCTACCTGCTGTGGCTGATGCACCGCCGGAGCGCGCGCGGAGGCGTGGCATGAGCCATCCGGTGCTCGAAGCGCGCGGCGTGAGCGCACGGCTCGGCAGCGCCGAGGTGCTGCACGGCATCGACCTGCGGCTCGGCGGCGCGCGCTGGACCAGCATCGTCGGCCCCAACGGCGCGGGCAAGTCGACCTTGCTGAAGGTGCTGGCGGGCCTGCTCGGCCACGGCGGCGAGGTGCGGCTGTTCGGCGAGCCCGCCGGGCGGGTGCCGCAGCGCGTGCGCGCACGGCGCCTGTCGTGGCTGGGCCAGAGCGGCGCGGCCGGCGAGGGCACGGCCGACGACCTGATGGTGTACGACATCGCCATGCTCGGCCGCCTGCCGCACCAGCGCTGGCTCGCCACGCCGAGCGAGGCCGACCACGCGGCGGTGGAGCGCGCGCTGCGCAGCACCCAGGCCTGGGACTGGCGCGACCGGCCGCTCGGCCAGCTCTCGGGCGGCGAGCGGCAGCGCGTGCTGCTCGCGCGCGCGCTCGCGGTCGAGGCCGAGCTGCTGCTGATGGACGAGCCGCTCGCCAACCTCGACCCGCCGCACCAGGCCGACTGGATGCAGGTGGTGCGCGCGCTCGTCGCCGCCGGCCGTGCCGTGGTCAGCGTGCTGCACGAACTGCCGATGGCCCTGGCCGCCGACGAGCTGGTGGTGATGGACCGCGGCCGCGTGGTGCACCATGGCCCGAGCAGCGACCCCGCGACCCATGCCGCGCTCGAGCGCGTGTTCGACCACCGCATCCGCGTGCACCGTGTCGCGGAGCAGTGGATCGCGCTGCCCGAATGAGAAGCGGATGCCCGTATCCGAAAGACCCGACACCCCCATGCAAATCGAAACACCCCCCTCCGACAAGCCCTACGACAAGCCTGAAGGCGAACGCCGCGGCCTTGTGATCGTCAACACCGGCGACGGCAAGGGCAAGAGCACCGCGGCCTTCGGCCTCGCGCTGCGCGCGCACGGCCGCGGCAAGGCCGTGAAGATCTACCAGTTCATGAAGGTGCCGACCGCGCGCTTCGGCGAGCACCGCATGTTCGAGCAGATCGGCATCCCGATCGAGGGGCTCGGCGACGGCTTCAGCTGGAAGAGCCAGGACCTCGAGCGTTCGGCCCAGCTCGCGCGCGACGGCTGGGAGAAGGCGAGGGCGGCGATCCTCTCGGGCGACTTCTTCCTCGTGGTGCTCGACGAGATCACCTATCCGCTGATCTACGGCTGGCTGCCGCTCGAGGGCGTGCTCGAGACGCTGCGCGCGCGGCCCAGGGAGGTGCACGTGGTGCTCACCGGGCGGCGCTGCCCGCCCGAGATCGTCGAGCTCGCCGACACCGTGACCGACATGACGATGGTCAAGCACGCCTTCAAGGCCGGCATTCCCGCGCAGCGCGGGATCGAGGACTGAACCCGCCCTGCCCGTGACAGCGACCTGGCTCGCCCCCGCGCTCGCGGCCGCCGCCGTGCCTTGGCTCGCGCTCGCGGTCGACCGCTGGCTCGGCGAGCCGCCCGCGCGCTGGCATCCGGTGGTGGGGATGGGCGCCTACCTCGGCTGGATCGGCGCGCGTCTCGCGCCTTCTGCGCCTTCTGCCGCGCAGGCGAGGGTGCGCGACTGGCCGCGCTTCCTGTGCGGCGCGCTCGCATGGTGCGTGGGCGCGGCCGGCGCCGGCGCGCTCGCGGCGGCCGCGCAGGGCGCCGCGCTGCAGTGGCTGCCGGTCTGGGCCGCGGTGCCGGTGCTGGCGCTGCTGCTCAAGCCGCTCTTCGCCTGGCGCATGCTGCGCGACGAAGCGCTCGCGGTCGAGGCGGCGCTGGGCGAATCGCTGGCCTCGGGCCGCGCGCGGCTCGCCTGGCTCGTGAGCCGCGACGTGGCGCCGCTCGGCGAGCGCGAGGTGCGCGAGAGCGCGATCGAGTCGCTGGCCGAGAACCTCAACGATTCGCTGGTCGCGCCGCTGTTCTGGTTCGCGCTGCTGGGCCTGCCGGGCGCGGCGGTCTACCGCTTCGCGAACACGGCCGACGCGATGTGGGGCTACCGCGGCGAGCGCGGCGGCCGCGACTGGACCTGGTTCGGCAAGTGGGCCGCGCGCGCCGACGACCTGCTGTCGTGGCTGCCGGCGCGGATCACCGCGCTGCTGCTCGCGCTCGCGGCGGCGCGCTGGCCCGCCGGCCTGGCGCGCGAGGCGCGGCGCACGCCGTCGCCCAACAGCGGCTGGCCGATGGCCGCGATGGCGCTGCTGCTCGGCGTGCGGCTCGCGAAGCCGGGCGTCTACGCGCTCAACGCCGAGGGGCGGCCCGTGCGCGCCGACGACACGCGGCACAGCGCGCGGCTCGGCGCCCGGGCGGTGCTGGCCTGGACCGCATGCGTCTCGCTGGCGCTGGGCGCGATCTAGGATCCGGCGATGGCACACGACGCAGCGCCGCGCCTCGTGCATGGCGGCCCCGACGAAAGCGGCGCCGCCGCGCACGACTTCTCGACCAACGGCAACGCCGCCGGGCCCTGTCCGGCGGTGGCGGCCGCGCTGCGCGAGACCGATGCGGCGCACTATCCCGACCCGGCCTACACCGCCCTGCGCGGCGCGCTGGGGCGCTTCCATGGCGTGGCCGCCGAACGCATCGTGATCGCGGCGAGCGCGAGCGAATTCATCCGCCGCTTCACGGCCGCGTTCGCGCAGGCCGGCGGCCGGCGCGTGCTGCTGCCCGCGCATGCCTACGGCGAGTACGAGGCCGCGGCGCGCGGCTGGGGGCTGGAGACCGCGCGTGCGGCCGGGCCGCGCGGCGAGGCCGCGCTGCGCTGGTGCTGCGAGCCGTCGAGCCCGCTGGGCCAGGCGCAGCCCGATCCGGCGCCCGGCGCGGACGGTCCCTGCGTGCTCGACCTGGCGTACGCGCCGTTGCGGCTCGAGGGTTCGCCCACGTTCGACGCGGCCGCGTGCGACCGCGTCTGGCAGCTCTGGACGCCGAACAAGGCCCTGGGCCTCACGGGCGTGCGCGCGGCCTACGCGATCGCGCCCGACGACGCGGCCGCCGAAGCGATGCTGCGGCGCCTCGCGCTGCTGGCGCCTTCCTGGCCCGTGGGCGCGCACGGCGTCGCGCTGCTGCACGCATGGACCGAAGCGCCGGTGCAGGCCTGGCTGGCCGCGAGCCTGCGCACGCTGGCCGAATGGAAGCGCGCCCAGCGCGCGGTCTGCGAAGCGCTCGGCTGGCAGTGCCTGCCGGGCGAGGCCAACTTCTTCTGCGCGCGCCCCGAGCGGCCGTATCCGCGCGTCGCGCAGGCGTTGCGCGCCGAGGGCGTCAAGCTGCGCGACTGCGCTTCGTTCGGGCTGCCGGGCCTGGTGCGGCTCGGCGTGCTGCCGCCCGCGAGCCAGGCCGCGCTGAAGGCGGCGTGGACACGTGCGACCATCGGCATCCCCGACTGACGAAGAACGCACCACCCGCCATGCTCATCGCCATCACCATGCTCTTCCTGTGCCAGCTCGCGGGCGAACTGCTCGTGCAGTGGCTCGGCCTGCCGGTCCCCGGGCCGCTGATCGGCATGCTGCTGCTGTTCGTCGCGCTGCTCGTGCGCGGCCGCGTGCCCGAGGCGCTGGAGCAGACCGCGGGCCAGCTGCTGCGCAACCTGATGCTGCTGTTCATCCCCGCCGTGACCGGCGTGATGCTGCACTTCGAGCGCGTGGGCCGCGAGTGGCTGCCGTTCCTCGCGGCCGGCATCGGGGGCGCGGCCTTCACGATGGTCGTGACCGCGCTCACGCTGCGCTGGATGATCCGCCTCACCGGCAAGGACGCCGAATGACCCCGCCCGCGAAGCTGTTCGAGATCTGGACCTTCCTCGCGCAGTCGCCGCTGCTGTGGCTGTCGCTCACGCTGCTGGCGTACCTGGGCGCGCTCTGGCTGCACGCGAAGAGCGGGCGCAACCCCGCGGTCAACCCGGTGCTGATCGCGGTGGTGGTGATCGTGGCGGTGCTGCTGGCCACGCGCACGCCCTACGACACCTATTTCGAGGGCGCCAAGTTCGTGCACTTCCTGATCGGCCCCGCCACGGTGGCGCTCGCCGTGCCGCTCTACGGCCAGATCGCGCGGCTGCGGCGGCTGTGGCTGCCGATCGGCGTGGCGCTGCTCGTGGGCTCGGTCGCGGCGATCGTCTCGGCGGTCGGCATCGCATGGGCGCTCGGCGGTTCGCACGAGCTGCTGATGTCGCTCGCGCCCAAGTCGGCCACGATGCCGATCGCGATGGGCGTGGCCGAGAAGATCGGCGGGCTGGCGTCGCTGTCGGCGGTCGCGGCCGCGGTCACCGGCATCTCGGGCGCGATCATGGCCACGGGCCTGCTGAACCTGCTGCGCATCAGGGAGCCCGCGGTACGCGGCTTCGCGGTCGGCATCACGGCGCATGGCATCGGCACGGCGCGCGCGATCCAGGTCCACGAAACCGCGGGGGCCTTCTCTGCGCTCGCCATGGGGCTCAACGGCATCGCAACGGCCTTGCTGGTGCCGCTGGTGGTGCGCTGGCTCGCATCCTGAGGCCCCGAGACAGTGCGACGTCAGTCCGCCGGCCGCTCCTGGAGCACCAGCGAGATCTCGACCGCGCCGCCGCCCGGCAGCGAAGCCACGCCGACCGTGGTGCGCGCGGGCAGCGGCTGGTCGGGAAACACCTGGCGCAGCAGCTCGCTCGCGGCATTCATCACCCGCACATGCTGCGTGAAGTCCGGGCCGGCGCGCAGGTAGCCGGTGAGCGCGACGATCCTCTGCACCCGGTCCAGGCCGCCGAGTTCGGCGCGTGCGGCGCGCAGCAGCGCGATGGCGGCGGCTACCGCGGCCCGCTCGCCGAGGGCGATGCCGGCGTCGCTCTCGTCGATCGGGCCCGCGATCACCAGGCCGTTCTCGCGCCCGACCCCGCCGCTCGAATGCAGCAACCCGCCGGCGCGCGCGAAGCTCGCATAGCGGCCCGCGGGCCGCGCGGCGGGCGAGGCATCGTGGCCCGCCCCGGCGGCGAGCGCCTCCAGGCGCCGGTCGGCATCAGTCATGCGGCACCTCGTCCATCGCTCGCGCGTCGCCACGCAGCCAGCAGCCTTCGGCCGCATCGGCCTGTGCGGGCAGCCGCACCTGGATCACCGACGGCGAACCCATCGCCTCGCCCTGGCGCACGGTGACCAGCGTGCCGTCGGGGCCGACCAGCGCCATGTCGCGCAGGCCCCAGGCCAGTGCGGCGGCGGCGATGCCGGTGGCCGCGTCCTCGGGATAGCCGGAGGAGCGCGGGAACTGGCGCGCGCTGAACGCCGCACCCGGCGCGCCGGCGACCGGCGCGAAGGGATAGAGCCCGGTCGAGCCGAGCCGGTCGCACAGCGCCTCGACGCGTTCGAAGCGAGGCCTCAGGCCGTGCAGCAGTTCGGGGCTCTCGAGCCGCACCAGCGTCTTCACGCGGCTGGTGGCCGCATTGAGCACGGGTGCGACGATGCGCGCGGGGTCGATGCCCAGGCACTGCGCGATCTCGTCCACCAGGGCCGCGTCGACCGCGGCGATGCGGGCGCTCGGCTGGCTGATCTCGACCGCGCCGTCGACGAAGCGGCCGTGCACGGTGCCGCTGAGCGTCTGCACCGCGATCGGCTCGCCCGCCCAGCGGCCGTGCTCGTGCAGCAGCCACAGCGCGCCGAGCGTGGCATGGCCGCACATCTCCATCTCGTGGCGCGGCACGAAGTAGCGCATGCGCAGGCGGTGCCGCGCGGCATCGTCGGGCGCGAGCACGAACACCGACTCGTGTCCGCTCTCGCGGGTGCGGGCCTGCATGTCCTCGGTCGACATGGCATCGGCATCGAGCCAGACCGGGGCCGGGTTGCCGCCGGCGCGGGTGCCGGGACGGGCGAAGACACGAACGAGCTGCATGGCCATCTCAGTCCGCCTTCGCGTTGACGGCGCGCGCGATGCCGCCCCACAGGGCGATGTCGGCGCGCACGCGCTGGCCGAACTGCTCGGGCGACCAGCTCGCGGGCGAGACGCCCTTGGCCATCATGTCCGCGCGCAGGTTGCTGTCCTGCAGGGCCTTGTCGAGGGCGCCGCGCAGCCGCTCCACCACGGGCCTGGGCGTCGCCGCGGGCACCATCAGGCCATACCAGAGTTCGGGCCTGAAATCCTTGATGCCCGAGGCCTCGAAGCTGGGCAGTTCCGGAAACACCGCCGAGGGCTGGCTGATCGCGAGCGCGCGCATGCGACCCGCGCGCACCTGCGGCGCCAGCGCGGTGGGGTTGTCGAACAGCGCCTGGACCTGGCCCGCCATCAGGTCGGTCTGCGCGGGCGCCGCGCCGCGGTAGGGGATGTGCGTCATCTCGATGCCGGTGCGTTGCTTGAACAGCTCGCCGGCGAGGTGGCTCGCGGTGCCGTTGCCGATGCTGCCGTAGTTGAGCGTGCCGGGCCTGGCCTTGGCGTCGCGGATGAAGTCGGCGAGGTTCTTCGCGGGCACGGTGGGCGACACCACCAGCACAAAGGGCGTGGTGCCCAGCGTCCCCACGGGCGCGAGGTCGGCCAGCGGGTCGTAGGGCAGCCTGGGGTAGACGGCCTGGGCCGACGCGATGGTCGTGGTGGTGGCGGCCACCAGCGTGTAGCCGTCGGGCGCGGCCTTGGCCGCATGGCCGGTGCCCACCGTACCGCCGGCGCCCGCGCGGTTGTCGATGACCACCGGCACGCCGAGTTCGGCCTGCAGCCTGGCCTGCACCGTGCGGAAAATCACGTCGGTGCCGCCGCCGGCCGGGAAGGGCACGACGATGGTGATCGGCTTGGCGGGATAGGCGTCGGCGGCGGCCACGGCACCGCAGGCGGCGGCGAGCAGGGCGGTGGCGACGATCAGTGCGAGGCGCCGGGGCGGGCGAGGGCGGGCGGTCATGGAAGGTCCTTGGCAGGCGGTGAAGCGAAGGCCCCGAGTCTTCCCGCCGCCCCGTCGGCGCGTACCTCCGATCCCGACCCGCGTGCGCACGATCGCGACATCGGCCGCGGCATTGGCGACACAATCGGTCCCATGCCGCCCCCAGCCACGCCGTCCGGACCGCGGATCTCCGCTTTCGCCGACCGCCTCGCCCACAAGGCGACGCCGGTCGCGAGCACGCGCGAGGGCTATGCCACCATGCCGCATGCGCACGATTGCGACATGCTGTTCGTGCCGCTGGCGGGCCGCTTCGACGTGATCGGCCCGAGCGGCGTGGCGCTGCAGTCCTCGCCCGGCCATTTCCTCTGGTTCGCGGCCGGCGCCGCCCATGCCACCAGCGCGATGACGCTGCGCCAGACGCACCTCGCGGTCTATGTCGACTCGGAGTTCTGGGACACCGCGCTGCAAGCCCATGGCATCGCGAAGCCGGCCCAGGGCCTGCGCGCGGGCAGCGGCGCACTCAACCTGCTGTCGCACCGGTTGCTCGAGATGGCCCGCACGCCGGCGTCGCCCGACGCTTCGATGGCGCACGTCGCGCATTGCGGTGCGCTGGTGATGGAGGCGGCGCGGCTCATGGCCAACCCGCTGGTGCATCCCGACGGCCGCGGCACGCCCGGCGCGGTGATCGCCGCGCTCCTGGCCAGCGACATCGAGGCCGCCCTGGCGGCGCCGCTGCCGCTCGAGGCCTTCGCGCTGCGGCACCGGCTCTCGCGCCGGCAGCTCGAGCGGCTGTTCCGCGCGGCCTACGGGCTGTCGCCGCTGGAGTTCCAGCAGCAGCGCCGGCTCGAGCGCGCGCGCCATCTGCTGCAGAGCACCGACGAGTCGGTGCTGTCGGTGGCGCAGCAGGTCGGCTGGGCCTCGGGGGCCTATCTCACGCGGATGCTCGGCAAGGCCTGGGCGACGACGGCGAGCGAGCTGCGTGGGCGGCGGCCGCCGGCCCGACGCGAGGTGCCGGAAGATCCAGGCCCGGCCCGCAGCGGCTCGGGCTAGCGCGGCATGGCGCTCAGCGCCGCTGCAGCCGCGGGTTCTTCGCGAACAGCTCGGCCGCCCAGTCGACGAAGGCGCGGACCTTCGCGCTCAGGTGGCGGTTGGGCGGGTAGACCACGTGGATCGGCAGCGGGTCGCGGTGCCAGTCGGGCAGCAGTTCGACCAGCTCGCCGGTCTCGAGCAGCGGTTCGGCCTGGAACGAGATCACCTGCGAGATGCCGAAGCCGCCGAGTACCGCCGCGAGGTGGGCGTTGCTCTCGTTGACCGAGACGCGGTAGGGGCCGTTGAGCTCGATGGTCTCGTCGCCCTTCCTGAACTCGTGCGGATAGATCCGGCGCGTGCTGCCCGAGAAGTAGCTCACCACGTGGTGGCGCTTCTCGATCTCGTTCGGATGCTGCGGCTTGCCGTAGCGCTTCACATAGGCGGGCGAGGCCACGGTCACGAAGTGCAGCGTGCCGATGCGCCGCGCGACCAGCGACTGGTCGCTGAGCTCGCCCGCGCGGATCACGCAGTCGACGTTGTCGCTGATCAGGTCGACCGTGCGGTCGCTCACGCCGAGGTCGACCTGGATCTCGGGGTAGCGGTCGCAGAAGCTCGCGAGCGCGGGCAGGATGATGAGCCGCGCCACCGAGGTTCCCACGTCGATGCGCAATCGCCCGGTCGGATTGGCGTTCGCGTTGGTCATGCTGGCCTCGATGTCGTCGAAGTCGTTCAGCAGCCGGGCCGCGCGCTCGTAGTAGGCGGCGCCGTCGGGCGTGACCGTGACGCGGCGCGTGGTGCGGTTGAGCAGCTTCACGCGCAGGCGCGACTCGAGCGCCTGGATCTGCTTGGTGACCGTTCCCTTGGGCAGCGCGAGCGAATCCGCGGCCCGCGTGAAGGTGCCGGCTTCCACGACGCGGACGAAGATCCGCATTGCCTGGATTTGATCCATGGATGACTTGTGTGGTGGGGCTCGGCCCTTGCCGAGGGGAGCGGATTCTCACACAAGGCGGCAAATCCCCATCGCGGTGCGGATTGTTCTTCGTTTGGAAACAGAGTGGGGTCGGCTTGCCTGTTTAACGCCACACTGCCCGACTTATATTTCGACTATCGCCAATCCCTCCGAGGTTGCCCCATGTCACCCCGTCCATCGTCCCGCTCCGCCGACGCCGCCGCGCTTGCCGCGACCGAAGGCGTGGAAGCCGATCTCTCGATCGAGCTGCCCGGCCGCGACCCCGTGGACGCGCGGGTCTACGGCCAGCGCCCGCGCGGCGCCACCGTGCCGCTGGTGCTGCACTTCCATGGCGGCACCTTCGTCTGCGGCACGCTCGACAACGGGCGCAACGTGGCGCGGCTGCTGGCCGGCGCGGGCGCGGTGGTGGTGTCGGTGGCCTATCCGCTGGCGCCCGAGTCGCCGTTCCCCGAGCCGATCGAGGTCGGCTACGCCGCACTCGAGTGGCTCTACAAGCAGCGCACCAAGCTCGGCGGCAAGGGCGCGCAGGTGTACCTCGCGGGCGAGGAGGCCGGCGGCAACCTCGCGGCCGCGGTGGCGCTGATCGCGCGCGACCGGGCGCACCCGCCGCTCGCGGGCCAGATCCTGCTGTCGCCGATGCTCGACCCGTGCGCGGGCACCGCGTCGCTGCGCCAGGCCACCAACGATGCGGCCGAATGCCGCTGGGCCAAGGGCTGGGAGAAGTACCTGAGCTGCCCCTCGAACGCGATGCACCCCTATGCGGTGCCGAGCGGATCGATCCGGCTCTCGGCGCTGGCGCCCGCGCTGGTGCTCGTGGGCCAGGACGACGCGATGCGCGACGAGGCCCTGACCTTCGCGGGCCGGCTGCGCGCCGCCGGCATCGAGGTCACGAGCAGCGTGCTGCCCGCGGCCGCCAACTGGCCCAAGGCGCTGTACGACCCCGAACCCTCGGGCTGCAAGGCCTGCGAGGCGAGCGTGCAGCAGCACTTCCGCGAGTTCTTCAGCGCGACCACGCCGCCGCCGGCGGCGCCCAAGCCCAGCTAGGCGGCCCGATCCAGCGGCCTGGCTGACGCCGCGACACCCGCCCGAAGCCCCGGTCACCCGCCGGCTCCTACCCGAATTCCGTCTCCTGACGCCTCGTGCGCCGGGAAGGCCTTTTGCATCCCAAAAACGTCATCGAGAAGGACGAATCATCATGTCGAACAATAAGCAGAACCTGTCTTCCGTCGCCCGCAAGGGCCTGTGGCCCGCAGTGACCGGGCTGACCGCGGTGCTCGCGGTCGCCGCCGCGGTGCTGGGCATGCACAGCTTCAAGGCCGAGGCCACCGCCCCGGCCGCCGCGCAGCAGGGCACGCCGGTGTCGGTCGCGACCGTGACGCCGAGCGAGGTCAATGCCTGGGACGAGTTCTCGGGCCGCCTCGAGGCCGTGGAGCGCGTGGACGTGCGCTCCCGCGTCGCCGGCGCGGTGCAGGCGGTGCATTTCCGCGAGGGCGCGCTGGTCCGCCAGGGCGACCTGCTGATCACCATCGACCCCGCGCCCTATGCCGCCGAGGTCGAGCGCGCCGAGGCGCAGGTCGCGTCGGCCCAGGCGCGCCAGGCCTTCGCGCGCAGCGAGCAGGAGCGCGCCAAGCGCCTCTGGGACGAGCAGGCGATCGCGCAGCGCGAGTACGACGAGCGCGTCAACGCGAGCCGCGAGGCCGACGCGAACCTGCGCGCCGCGCAGGCCTCGCTGCAGTCGGCGCGGCTGAACCTGGGCTACACCCAGGTGCGCGCGCCGGTCGCGGGCCGCATCGGCAAGCTCGAGGTCACGGTGGGCAACCTCGTGGCCGCGGGCCCGGGCGCGCCGGTGCTGACCACGCTGGTCTCCGTGAGCCCGATCTACGCGAGCTTCGACGCCGACGAGCAGGTGATCACCCGCGCGCTCAAGGACCTGCCGGCCGGCGCGAGCGGCCGCGGCCAGATCGAGGCGATCCCGGTCCAGATGGGCACGGCCGGCCTCGACGGCACGCCCTTCACCGGCAAGCTGCAGCTGATCGACAACCAGGTCGATGCGCGCAGCGGCACGGTGCGCGTGCGCGCCTCGTTCGACAACAAGGACGGCGCGCTGATCCCGGGCCAGTTCGCCCGCATCCGCATGGGCCAGGCGCGCAGCGACACGGCGCTGCTGGTGAGCGAGCGTGCGATCGGCACCGACCAGAACAAGAAGTTCGTGATGGTCGTCGGCGACGACAACAAGGCGGTCTACCGCGAGGTGACGCTGGGCGCGCCGGTCAACGGCCTGCGCGTGGTGACCAAGGGCCTGAAGGCCGGCGACCGCGTCGTCGTGAACGGCCTGCAGCACATCCGCCCGGGCGCGCTGGTGGTGCCGCAGAACGTGACCATGGACGCCAAGGCCGACACGAAGCCACAACAACAACCGGAACGCGTGGCCGAGGCCGCGAAGTCCTGAACTCGGAGGAGGGCGCCTTCGCGCCCGCCGGAGAACCAACATGAACCTCTCTAAATTCTTCATCGACCGGCCGATCTTCGCGGGCGTGCTCTCGCTGCTGATCCTGATCGCCGGCCTGATCGCGCTGCGCGGGCTGCCGATCTCGGAATACCCCGAGGTCGCGCCGCCGCAGGTGGTGGTGCGCGCCCAGTATCCGGGCGCCAACCCCAAGGTGATCGCCGAGACCGTGGCGACGCCGCTCGAGGAGCAGATCAACGGCGTCGAGGGCATGCTCTACATGGGCAGCCAGGCGACCACCGACGGCGTGATGACGCTGACCGTGACCTTCCGCCTCGGCACCGACCCCGACAAGGCGCAGCAGCTGGTGCAGAACCGCGTGGCCCAGGCCGAGCCGCGGCTGCCCGAGGAAGTGCGCCGCCTCGGCCTCACGACCGTGAAGAGCGCGCCGGACATCACCATGGTGGTGCACCTGGTGTCGCCCAGCGGCCGCTACGACATTGACTACCTGCGCAACTACGCGGTGCTCAACGTCAAGGACCGCCTCGCGCGCATCGAGGGCGTCGGCCAGGTGCAGATCTGGGGCGGCGGCGAGTACGCGATGCGCATCTGGCTCGACCCGCAGAAGGTCGCGCAGCGCGGCCTGTCGGCGAGCGACGTGGTGGCGGCGATCCGCGGCCAGAACGTCCAGGCCGCCGCCGGCGTGATCGGCGCCTCGCCGGGCCTCGAAGGCATCGACGTGCAGCTCTCGGTCAACGCCCAGGGCCGCCTGTCGACCGAGGAGGAGTTCGGCGACATCATCGTCAAGACCGATGCCGGCGGCGCCGTGACGCGCCTGCGCGACATCTCGCGCATCGAGCTCGGCGCGGCCGACTATTCGCTGCGCTCGCTGCTGGACAACGACGCCGCCGTCGGCGTGGGCGTGTTCCAGTCGCCGGGCTCGAACGCGCTCGACATCTCGTCGAACGTGCGCAAGACCATGGCCGAGCTCAACAAGAACATGCCCGAAGGGCTCGAGTACCGCATCGCCTACGACCCGACGCAGTTCGTGCGCGCCTCGATCAAATCGGTGATCCACACGCTGCTCGAGGCCATCCTGCTGGTGGTGCTGGTGGTGATCCTGTTCCTGCAGACCTGGCGCGCCTCGATCATCCCGCTGCTGGCCGTGCCGGTGTCGGTGATCGGCACCTTCGCGGTGCTGCACATGCTGGGCTTCTCGATCAACGCGCTGAGCCTGTTCGGGCTGGTGCTCGCGATCGGCATCGTGGTGGACGACGCCATCGTGGTGGTCGAGAACGTGGAGCGCAACATCGAGGCCGGCCTGTCGCCCCTGCAGGCGACCTACCAGGCGATGCGCGAGGTGTCGGGGCCGATCATCGCCATCGCGCTGGTGCTGGTGGCGGTGTTCGTGCCGCTGGCCTTCATCAGCGGCCTGACCGGCCAGTTCTACCGCCAGTTCGCGGTGACGATCGCGATCTCCACCGTGATCTCGGCGATCAACTCGCTCACGCTGTCGCCGGCGCTGGCGGCGCTGCTGCTGCGCGGCCACGACGCGCCCAAGGACGCGCTCACGCGCTTCATGGACCGCTGGCTGGGCTGGCTGTTCCGCGGCTTCAACAACGCCTTCGGCCGCGGCGCCAATGCGTACGGCAACGGCCTGAAAGGCGTGGTCGGGCGCAAGACGCTGATGCTGGGCCTGTACCTGGTGCTGGCCGCCGCCACGCTGGGCCTGTTCAAGGCCGTGCCCGGCGGCTTCGTGCCCGCGCAGGACAAGCAGTACCTGATCGGCTTCGCGCAGCTGCCCGACGGCGCCACGCTCGACCGCACGGACGAGGTGATCCGCCGCATGGGCGAGATCATGAAGAAGAACCCGAACGTCGAGGGCACGCTGGCCTTCCCGGGCCTGTCGATCAACGGCTTCACCAACAGCTCGAACTCGGGCATCGTGTTCACCTCGCTCAAGCCCTTCGACCAGCGCACGCGGGCCGACCAGAGCGGCGCCGCGGTGGCCGGCCAGCTGAACCAGCAGTTCGCCGGCATCCAGGACGCCTTCATCGTGATGTTCCCGCCGCCGCCGGTGGCGGGCCTGGGCACCACGGGCGGCTTCAAGCTGCAGCTGGAGGACCGCGGCTCGGTCGGCTACGAGCAGATGGACATGGCGGTCAAGGCCTTCATGGCCAAGGCCCGCCAGGCGCCCGAGCTGGCCGGCATGTTCACCAGCTGGCAGGTCAACGTGCCGCAGCTGTACGCCGACATCGACCGCACCAAGGCGCGCCAGCTCGGCGTGCCGGTGACGGACATCTTCGACACGATGCAGATCTACCTCGGCAGCCTGTATGCGAACGACTTCAACAAGTTCGGCCGCACCTACAGCGTGCGCGTGCAGGCCGATGCGCCGTACCGCGCCCGCGCCGAGGACATCGGCATGCTCAAGGTGCGCTCCACCTCGGGCGAGATGATCCCGCTGTCGGCGCTGATGAAGGTCAACTCGACCTTCGGCCCCGAGCGCGCGATGCGCTACAACGGCTACCTCACGGCCGACATCAACGGCGGCCCGGCCCCGGGCTTCTCCTCGGGCCAGGCGCAGGACGCGATCGAGCGCATCGCCGCGGAGACGCTGCCCAAGGGCATCGACTTCGAGTGGACCGACCTGACCTACCAGGAGATCCTGGCCGGCAACTCGGCGATCATCGTGTTCCCGATCGCGATCCTGCTGGTGTTCCTGGTGCTGGCCGCGCAGTACGAGAGCCTGACGCTGCCGATCGCGATCATCCTGATCGTGCCGATGGGCCTGCTCGCGGCGATGACCGGGGTGTGGATCTCGGGCGGCGACAACAACGTCTTCACGCAGATCGGATTGATCGTGCTCGTGGGGCTCAGTGCGAAGAACGCGATCCTGATCGTGGAGTTCGCACGCGAGCTCGAGTTCGCCGGACGCACGCCGATCCAGGCCGCGATCGAGGCGAGCCGGCTGCGCCTGCGCCCGATCCTGATGACCTCGCTGGCCTTCGTGATGGGCGTGCTGCCCCTGGTGCTGTCCACCGGCGCGGGCTCGGAGATGCGCAAGGCGATGGGCGTGGCGGTGTTCGCCGGGATGATCGGCGTGACGGCCTTCGGCCTGTTCCTGACGCCGGTGTTCTACGTGCTGCTGCGCCGCCTCGCGGGCAACCGGCCGCTCAAGCTGCACGGCGAGGTGCCGCACGGCGAGGACTTCGTCTCGGCCGACCACCCGGTCGCGCCCGCGGCGGGCGGTTCGCACGGCGCCTCGGGCGGCGGCCAGGCCGGCGGCCTGCATCCGGTGCCGGCCTCGCCGCGGCCCTCGCACGACTGAACGAACAGAACAAGAAAGGAAGCGCATCATGGACTTCACGCTTTCATCCCGCTTCGCCGCGCCGCTGCGCGCGGCCGTGCTGCCCCTGGTGGCGGCACTGGCCCTGGCCGGCTGCGCGAGCGTGCCCTCGGGGCTGCCCGAGACGCCGGCGGCGGCCCAGTTCAAGGAGCAGGGCGCCGCGCCGCCGGCCGGCTGGACCCGCGCCGTGCCCGCCGAGGGCGCCGAGCGCGGCCAATGGTGGCTGGCCTTCGGCGACCCGGTGCTCAACGAGCTGGTCGCCAAGGCGGACGTGAACAACAACAACATCCAGGCCGCCGCCGCGCGGCTCGCGGAGGCGCGCGCGATCGCGCGCAGCGCCAACGCCGACCGGCTGCCGCAGATCGGCCTGGGCGCGGGCGCGAACCGCGGCGCGGGGCTCGACAAGGCCACCGCGAGCACGCGCCCCGCGACCATGACCAACATCGGCGCCACCTTCTCGTACGAGGTCGACCTGTTCGGCCGGCTGTCGGGCGCGAGCAAGGCGGCCCGGCTCGACGCCGAGGGCCGCGAGGCACTGCTGCAGAGCACCCGGCTCGCGGTGCAGGCCGAGGTGGCGCAGACCTACCTGCAGCTGCGCGCCCTCGATGCCGAGCGCGCGCTGGTGCGCGAGCAGGTCGAGGCGTATCGCGACACGCTGCGCCTGACGCAGCGCCGCCAGCAGGCCGGCGACATCGCCGAGCTCGACGTGGCGCGCGTGCAGACCGAGGTCTCGTCGACCGAATCGGACGCGCTCGCGCTCGACCGCCAGCGCGCCCAGGTCGAGCATGCGCTCGCGGTGCTGGTGGGCGACTCGGCCTCGAGCTTCGGCCTGCGCGCGGGCGAGTGGACCACCGCGCTGCCGTCGGTGCCGCCCGGCGTGCCGGCCACGGTGCTGACGCGCCGGCCCGACGTGTCGGCGGCGCAGAACGCGGTCTACGCGGCGCAGGCGCGCGTGGGCGTGGCGCAGGCGGCGTGGTTCCCGGACATCTCGCTGACCGGCGCCGCGGGCTATGCCTCGCCCGAGATCGGCGACCTGTTCAAGTGGTCGGCGCGGTCCTGGGGCGTGGGCGCGCTGCTGTCGCTGCCGATCTTCGACGGCGGCCGGCGCGAGGCCGGCGTGCAGGGCGCGAACGCGCAGCTCGACGGCGCGCTCGCGAACTACCGCAACCAGGTGCTCGTGGCCTTCCAGGAGGTCGAGGACCAGCTCGCCGCCATCCGCATCCTGCAGGAGCAGGCGGCGGTGCAGGCGCAGGCCGTGACCTCGGCGCAGCGCGCCACCAGCCTGTCGGACACGCGCTACCGCAACGGCTACGTGAGCCAGCTCGACCTGCTCGACGCGCGCCGCAGCGAGCTGCGCAACCGGCGCCAGGCGCTGCAGGTGAAGTCGGCGCAGTACCAGGCGGCCGTCGGGCTGATCCGCGCGATCGGCGGCGGCTGGGAGGTGCCGGCCGCGACCGCGCAGCGCGACGGGGCCCAGGCGGTGCGCACGGCCGCGCGCTGAACGGGCGTCCGGACCGAAGCAGAAGAGGAAGGGGCTGCGGCCCCTTTTTCTTTGCCCGCGCGGCGCCCGGCCCCGCGGCGGCCGTCGACAATAGCCGCATGAAATCCCGATGCGTGATGGTGCTGGGCACGACCAGCGGCGCCGGCAAGAGCTGGCTCGCGACGGCGCTGTGCCGCTGGTATGCGCGCCAGGGCCTCAGGGTGGCGCCGTTCAAGGCCCAGAACATGAGCAACAACGCGCGCGTGGTCGCGGGCGGCGAGATCGGCAGCGCGCAGTACTTCCAGGCGCTGGCCGCGCGCGCGGTGCCCGAGGTGCGCATGAATCCGCTGCTGCTCAAGCCCGAGCGCGACACCCACAGCCAGGTGGTGCTGCTCGGGCAGGTCAGCGAGACGCTCACCGCGCTGCCGTGGCGCGGCCGCAGCGAGCGCGTCTGGCCGCAGATCGCCGGGGCGCTCGATGCGCTGCGTGCCGAAAACGACGTGGTGGTGATCGAGGGCGCGGGCTCGCCGGCCGAGATCAACCTCATGTCCCACGACATCGTGAACCTGCGCGTCGCGCGCCATGCCGGCGCGCGCTGCCTGCTCGTGACCGACATCGACCGCGGCGGCGCCTTCGCGCACCTCTACGGCACCTGGGCGCTGCTGCCCGAGGCCGACCGCGCGCTGCTTCGCGGCTTCGTGCTCAACAAGTTCCGCGGCGACGCGGCGCTGCTCGCGCCCGCGCCCGAGCAGTTGCGCGCGCTGACCGGCGTCCCCACCGTGGCCACGCTGCCGATGTGGTGGCGCCACGGGCTGCCCGAGGAGGATGGCGTCTTCGACGACCGCAGCCGCGCCACCGGCGAGGTGACCCGCACCGTCGCGGTCGTGGCCTATCCGCGCATCAGCAACCTCGACGAATTCCAGCCGCTTCGCAACATGCCCGGCGTGCGCCTGGCCTGGGCGCGCACGCCGGCCGAGCTCGCGGGCGCCGACTGGATCGTGCTGCCGGGCTCCAAGCACACCAGCGGCGACCTCGCCTGGCTGCGCGCGCAGGGGCTGGACCGCGCGATCGCCGCGCATGCCGCGGCCGGCGGTGCGGTGCTCGGCATCTGCGGCGGGCTGCAGATGCTCGGCGAGGCGCTGGTCGATCCGCACGGCATCGACGGCAACGCGCCGGGCCTCGGGCTGCTGCCGCTCGTGACCGTGTTCGAGCGCGAGAAGACCGTGCGCCACCGCCGCGCGGCCTTCGGCGCGCTGGCCGGACCCTGGGCCGCGCTGTCGGACGTGGGCATCGCCGGCTACGAGATCCACCACGGCCGCACCGCGCTGCATCCGCAGATGGCGCAGGACGGCCGCGAGGCGATGCCCGAGGGGCTCGCCTGGCGCAACGCGCGCGGCAACGTGCTCGGGCTCTACCTGCACGGACTGTTCGAGGACGCGGCCGCGCTGCAGGCGCTGTTCGGCGCCGCCGCGCCCACGCTCGACGCCACCTTCGACGGCCTCGCCGACTTCATCGACAACCACTTCGAGGCCGGCGTGCTGCACGGCCTGATCGCATGACCTCTCCTTCGACCCCACCCTTTCCCGCCATCGACGACCTCCACGACCCGGCGCTCGCGCAGCGGCTGCAGGGCCTGCTCGACAACAAGACCAAGCCGCTCGGCGCGCTCGGGCGGCTCGAGGGCCTGGCGCTGCGGCTGGGCCTGATCCTCGGCAGCGAGGCGCCGGCGCTGCACGCGCCGCAGATGCTGGTGTGCGCGGCCGACCACGGGCTCGCGGCGCGCGGCGTCTCGGCCTTTCCGAGCGACGTGACCTGGCAGATGGTGGAGAACTTCCTCGCGGGCGGCGCGGCGGTGAGCGTGCTCGCGCGCCAGCACGGGCTCGCGCTCACGGTGGTCGACTGCGGCGTGCGGCGCGACTTCCAGCCGCGGCCGGGGCTGGTGCAGCGCCGCATCGCGGCCGGCACCGCCGATGCGTCCGCCGGCCCGGCGATGACGGCCGCGCAGTGCGCGCAGGCGATCATGAACGGCCGCGAGGTGCTGCGCGCCTTGCCCGGCAACGTGCTGCTGCTCGGCGAGATGGGCATCGGCAACAGCTCGGCCGCGGCGCTGCTGCTCGCGCGGCTCGGCGGGCTCGACATCGACGCCTGCACCGGCGCGGGCACCGGGCTCGACGCCGAGGGGCTGGCGCGCAAGCGCGCGGTGCTGCGCGAGGTGCTCGAGCGGCATGCCGGCGCGGTCGCGCCGCTCGATGCGCTCGCGGCCTTCGGCGGCTTCGAGATCGCGACGCTCGCGGGCGCGGTGCTCGAGGCCGCGCACCAGCGCCGCGTGATCGTGGTCGACGGCTTCATCGCGAGCGCCGCGGTGCTGGTGGCCGAGGCGCTCGCGCCGCACGTGGCGCAGCGCTGCGTGGCGGCGCACCGCTCGGCCGAGCCCGGCCATGCGGCGCTGCTGCAGCGCCTGGGCCTCGAGCCGCTGCTCGACCTGGGGCTGCGCCTCGGCGAAGGCTCGGGCGCGGCGCTCGCGTGGCCGCTGCTCGAGTCGGCTTGCCGCATCCTGCGCGAGATGGCGAGCTTCGATTCGGCCGGCGTCTCGCGCAAGGACGGCTGAAGCCCATGGACGGCGTGCGCCACTACCTGCTGGCCCTGCAGTTCTTCACGCGCGTGCCCGTGACCGGGCGGCTCGCCGGATGGGTGGGCTTCAGCCCGCAGATGCTGCGCGCGAGCGCGGCGCATTTTCCGGGCGTGGGCTGGCTCGTCGGCGGCGTGGGCGCGGCGGTGTTCGCGCTCGCGCTGCAGGGGCTGCCGGGCCTGGCGGCGGCGGTGCTGAGCATGGCCGCGACGGTGCTGCTCACGGGCGCCTTCCACGAGGACGGCCTGGCCGACGTGGCCGACGGGCTCGGCGGCTCGGCCGACCGGGCGCGTGCGCTCGAGATCATGAAGGACTCGCGCATCGGCGCCTTCGGCGCGATCGCGCTGGTGCTGGCGCTCGGGCTCAAGGCCGCGCTGCTCGCGGCGATCGCGGGGCAGGGCGTGGCGGCGGCCGCGGCGGCTGTGGTGGCCGCGCACGTGCTGTCGCGGCTCGCGCCGCTCGGCCTGATCCGCTGGCTGCCCTACGTGGGCGATGCGGGCGCGAGCAAGGCCAAGCCGCTCGCCGATGCGATCAGCGGCGGCGCGCTGCTGGTCGGCCTGCTCTGGGCGCTGCCGGCGGCCGCGCTGCTGTTCGCGGCGCACGGCCCGGCGCGGATGCTCGCCGCGCTGGCGGGCTGCGCGCTCGCGGCGCTCGCGATGGCGCGATGGTTCCGGCGCCGGCTGCAGGGCTTCACGGGCGACGGGCTCGGCGCCACCCAGCAGGTGGGCGAACTCGCGATCTACCTCGCGCTCGCATGGCAGGCCTGAAGCTCTGGCTGGTGCGCCATGCGCGGACCGAGGCCGCGGCGGGGCTCTGCTACGGCGTCACCGACGTCGCCGTGGCCCCCGAGGCGACGCAGGCGGTGGCGCGCGCGGTGGCCGCGCGGCTGCCCGAGGGCGTGGCGCTGGTGCATTCGCCGCTGCGGCGCTGCGCCGAGCTCGCGCAGGCCATCGCCGTGCTGCGCCCCGGCAGCGCGCTCCGCGCCGATGCGCGCATCGCCGAGATGGACTTCGGCGCCTGGGAAGGGCGGCCCTGGTCGTCGATCGCGCGCGCCGAATTCGATGCCTGGACCGCCGACTTCGGTCGCGGCTGCGCGGGCGGCCATGGCGAGAGCACCGGGCGCTTCATGGCCCGCGTCGGCGCGGCCTTCGACGACTGGCGCGCGGCGGGCGAGGACGCGGCGTGGATCACGCATGCCGGCGTGATGCGCGCGGTGCGGCTGCTGCACGGCGGCGTGCGGCGCGTGGACCATGCGGCGCAGTGGCCCGCGGCGCCGATTGACTACGGGGCCTGCGAACTGGTCGAATGCGAGCGCTAGGCGGGCCGCCCGCCCGCCGCCGCCATTCCGCCATGCCCACCTCCGCGCGCCGCGAGCGCCTCTATGTCCGCCTCGACGAGGACCCGTTGCACGGGCCCGAGGCCGCGCCGCCCGCGGGTTCGCTGCGCGCCTTTCCGGTCGCGGCGGCGCTCGGCGGCCACGTCGCGCACATCCTGGGCTACCGCGAAGCACTGCCCGCGGGCCAGGAGGTGCTCGAGCGCGTGCTGCCCGACGGCGCGGTGCGGCTGGTCTTCAATTTCGGCGACGCCCCTTCGGCGGGCGAGGGCGCCGGACAGCCGGTCGAGGCCGTCGGCGCCTCGGCGGCGCCGGCGCTGGTGCGGCTGCGCGGGCGCATCGAGGGGCTGTCGGTCACGCTGCGGCCGGGCGCGGCCGCGGCGCTGCTCGGCGTGCCCGCGGACGAAGTCGCCCACACCGCGGTGCACCTGGACGAGCTCTGGCGCGGCGAAGGCGCCGAACTGCGCGAGCGCATGGCCGCGGCCCCCGACGATGCCGCGCGCGTGGCGCTGCTGGAGGCCGCGCTGCGACGCCGGCTGGCCGCGGGCGATGGCGCGCCGCATCCGGCCGCGCTGCATGCGGCGCAGCTGATCGCGGCTTCGGGCGGGCGGCGTCCGCTGCGCGAGGTGGCGGACGCGGTCGGCCTCGGCGAGCGGCGGCTGCAGCAGCTGTTCCGCCAGCAGGTGGGCCTGTCGCCGGGCGCCTGGCGCCGCCTCGCGCGGCTGCATGCCTGCCTGCGCGCGCTGCGCCGGCCTGTTGTCGCGGGCTGGGCCGAGCTCGCGCTCGACGGCGGCTTCTACGACCAGGCGCACCTCGCGAACGAGTTCAAGGCGCTCTGCGGACTCACGCCGACCGAGTTCCTCGGTCGCGCGATTTCGCATTCTTCCAAGACCGCGGCCTGAGTCCAGCGCTACCTTCGGCGCTCGACGTAGCGAAAGGAACGATGCGATGCAGGATGGAAAGAACGGCGGGCCGTTGAAGGGCCGCGTGGCCGTGGTCACGGGCGCGAGCCGCGGCGCGGGGCGCGGCGTCGCGCTGGAGCTCGGCGCCGCGGGCGCGACCGTCTACGTGACCGGACGCAGCACGCGCGCGCGGCCGGCCGAGGGCTACGGCCGCATCCTCGCGCTGTCGGCGCTCGCCGCGCCGCCCGGCAGCATCGACGAGACCGCGGAGGAAGTCGCGCGCCTGGGCGGGCAGGGCATCGCGGTGCGCTGCGACCACACGCGGGAGGACGAGGTCGCGGCGCTGTTCGCGCGCGTGCAGCGCGAGCAGGGCCGGCTCGACCTGCTGGTGAACAACGCCTGGGGCGGGCACGAGACCTTCGACGGCGTGTTCGACGCGCCGTTCTGGGAGCATCCGCTCGCGCACTGGGATTCGATGTTCGACCGCGGCGTGCGCAACCACCTGCTCGCGAGCCGCTTCGCCGCGCCGGCGATGGTGGCGCAGCAGCGCGGCCTGATCGTGACCACGAGCTTCTGGGACCGCGGCAAGTACATGCGCGGCAACCTGTTCTACGACCTCGCGAAGTCGACGATGAACCGGCTCGCCTTCGGCATGGCCGAGGAGCTGCGCCCGCACGGCGTGGCCTCGCTCGCGCTGTCGCCGGGCTGGATGCGCACCGAGTTCGTGCTCGCGGGCCACCAGACCGACGAGGACCATTGGCAGGCGCGGCCCGCGCTCGCGCGCACCGAGTCGCCGCGCTACCTCGGCCGCGCGGTGGCGGCGCTCGCGGCCGATCCGAAGGTGCTCGACAAGACGGGCGGCGTGCACCGCGTGGCCGACCTCGCGCGCGAGTACGGCTTCACCGACGTCGACGGGCGGCAGGTCGAGGCCTTCGAGCTCTAGGCCGGGGCTTCAGGTCCTGGGCGCGGGCGTCTTGGGCTTGTAGTCGCAGTAGTCGCGCACCGCGCATTCCCAGCAGCGCGGCGTGCGCGCCACGCAGATGTAGCGCCCGTGCAGGATCAGCCAGTGGTGCGCATGCAGCCGGAACTCGAAGGGCACGCGCTTCTCGAGCTTGAGCTCGACCTCGAGCGGCGTCTTGCCGGGCGCCAGGCCGGTGCGGTTGCTCACGCGGAAGATGTGCGTGTCCACCGCGATGGTGGCCTCGCCGAAGGCCACGTTGAGCACCACGTTGGCGGTCTTGCGGCCTACGCCGGGCAGCGCCTCGAGCTCGGCGCGCGTGCGCGGCACCTCGCCGCCGTGCTGCTCGACGAGGATGCGGCAGGTCTCGATCAGGTGCTTCGCCTTGCTGCGGTACAGGCCGATGGTCTTGATGTATTCCTCGAGGCCTTCGACGCCGAGCCGCAGCATGGCCTGCGGCGTGTTCGCGACCGGGAACAGCCGGCGCGTGGCCTTGTTGACGCCCACGTCGGTGGCCTGGGCCGAGAGCAGCACGGCCGCGAGCAGCTCGAACGGGGTGGCGTATTCGAGCTCGGTTTCGGGGTGGGGGTTGGCCGCCTGGAGCGTGGCGAAGAAGAGGGGAATGTTGTCTTTTTTCATGGGGCGGTCGGGGGCAGACGCAATATATCGTCGAAAGTCGCATGCCCGACGCCGATTCTCTGCCTTCGGCTTTCGCGACAATAGCGGCAGAAAGTGAGACCCTCCATGCAATTCGCTTCCCGCCTCGACAACGTCGAAACCTCCGCCATCCGCGAACTCTTCAAGCTGCTCGGCAAGCCCGGCATCATCAGCTTCGCGGGCGGCTTTCCCGACAGCGCGATGTTCGACGTCGAGGGCCTGCGCGAGGCGAGCCAGAAGGCGCTGGCCGAGGAGCCCGGCGGCGCGCTGCAGTACGGCGCCACCGAAGGCTACGAGCCGCTGCGCACGCAGCTGTCGGCCTTCATGAAGACCAAGGGCGTGGAGGTCGATCCGAGCGGGCTGATCGTCACCACCGGCAGCCAGCAGGCGCTCGACCTGCTCGGCAAGACCATGATCTCGCCCGGCGACAAGGTGATCGTCGAGGGCCCGACCTTCCTCGCCACGATCCAGTGCTTCCGGCTCTACGGCGCCCAGCTCGTGAGCGCGCCGGTCGACGCCAACGGCGTGGACACCGACGCGCTCGAGAAGCTCATCGCCGAGCACAAGCCCAAGTTCGTCTACCTGATCCCCACCTTCGGCAACCCGAGCGGCGCCATGCTGAGCCTGGCGCGCCGCCGGAAGGTGCTCGAGCTCGCGGTCAAGTACCGCACGCTGGTGGTCGAGGACGACCCCTACGGCGACCTCTACTTCGGCGAGGCGCCGCCGCCCTCGATCATGGCGCTGTCGAAGGAGGTGCCGGGCAGCCGCGAGCTGATCGCGCACTGCGGCAGCCTGAGCAAGGTGCTGAGCCCGGGCCTGCGCATCGGCTGGATGATCGCGCCCGCGGAACTGCTCGCGAAGGCCACGATGTGCAAGCAGTTCAGCGATGCGCACACCAGCACCTTCGCCCAGGCCACGGCGGCGCAGTACCTCAAGAGCGGCCGCATGCCTGCGACGCTCGCGCACGTGCGCGAGGTCTACGGCCAGCGTGCGAAGGCGATGGGCGCCGCGCTGCAGCGCGAGCTCGGCGATGCGGTGAGCTTCACGCAGCCCAACGGCGGCCTGTTCTTCTGGGCCCGCCTCACGGGCGCCAACGGCAAGCTGGCCGATGCGAACGAACTCGCGAAGCGCGCGATCGAGAAGCTCGTGGCCTTCGTGCCCGGCGCGCCGTTCTTCGCCGAGAAGCCCGACGTGGCGACGCTGCGCCTGAGCTTCGCGACCGCCGACGTCGCGAAGATCGAGGAAGGCGTGAAGCGCCTCGCCCAGGCGCTGTAGCGCGCCCCGCCGCTCAGGGCGAGCGGTGCAGCCGCGGCGCCGAGAGCAGCGCCATGTTGTCGGAGATGGCCGCATCCACGTTCGGATGGCGGCCCTTCATTTTCGAGAGCGTCATGATGGTCTCGAGCGCCTTCAGGTCCTTGACCGAGGGCGCGACCTTGATCTGCGCGATGGCCGCGGCGGCGTTGCCGCCGTTCACCAGTGCCATCACCTTGCTTGCCCAGTCGTTCGCGCGTGCCATCGTTCACCTGCCTTCCGTGCCGGCCATGAGCGCCTGGTCGAGCCGCAGGCCGTGGCGCTGCTCGGCCTCCTGCAGCGAACGCGCGATCGAGGGATGCAGCCGCACGCCGTGCGTCCACTGCGCCTCGCGGCGCTTCAGGCCGGCCTCGCCCGGCAGCCGCACGGGGCGGGCGGGGTCGATCGGCACGTTGCCGCGGCAGCGCGCCGCGACGTGGTCCATCTGGCGCAGGAACGCGTCCTTGCCGCCGAAGGCCTGCAGGTCGTGCAGCGTGATGTGCACCGTCGCGCCCCAGCCCTCGGGCGGATCGGCGCGGCCGTGGCCCGCAAGGCCGGCCGTGAGCGTCTCCACCAGCAGCGCCATGCCGTAGCCCTTGTGGCCGTGGCTCAGGCCGCCCACCGGCAGCAGCGTGCCGGGCGGCTGGTCGAACAGCACCTGCGGGTCGTTGGTCGGCCGGCCCTTGGCGTCGATCAGCCAGTCCTCGGCGAAGGTCTCGCCGGCCGCTCGCTTGCGGTTGCTCATGCCGTTGGTCGTGATCGAGGCCGAGATGTCGACCATCACGCCGCCCTGCGAGAGCGGGAAGCCCAGCGCGAGCGGGTTGGGCGTGAACACCGCCTGCGTGCCGCCGAAGGGCGCGACGCTGGCGCTGTTCGGGTCGGAGCAGGCGAGCAGCATCAGCATGTCCTCCTCGAGCGCGCGCAGCATGTAGACCGCGAGGCAGGCGATGTGGTGGCTGCGGCGGATCACGAGCGAGGCGGTGCCGAGCGCGCGCGCCCGCGGCACCAGCAGGTCCATGCCCTGTTCCATGAGCCACGGGCCGGGCAGGCGCCGGCCGTCCCAGAGCACCGCGGCGGGACGCTCCGAGAGCACCTCGGGGGCGCCGTCGCGCGCCATGCCGCCCGACTCGAGCTCCTTCAGGTAGCCGGCCAGCAGCGCGAGGCCGTGCGTGTCGTGGCCCAGCAGGTCGCCTTCGACCAGCGTGCGCGCCACGGCCGCGGCCTGGGGCGCGGCGAGGCCGGCCTTCCGCAGCAGGGCGTCGGCATAGGCGACGAGCGCGTCGGCGCGGTAGAGCGGGGCGGCAGGGTCGGCTGCGTTCATCGGACGATCTCCAGCAGGCGGTCGAGCCCGCCCTCGTTGATGGCCACCATGGCCTCGTCGCGCACCTTCGGCTTCGCGTGGTAGGCCACCGAGAGGCCGGCCTCGCCCATCATCGGCAGGTCGTTGGCGCCGTCGCCGACCGCGATGGTCTCCTGCGGCGAGATGCCGAGCAGCGAGGCCACCTCCAGCAGCGTGCGGCGCTTCTCGGCGCCGTCGCAGATGTCGCCCCAGCTCTGCTGCACCACCCGGCCCGTGAGATGGCCGTCGGCCTCGTCGAGCAGGTTCGAGCGCGCGAAGTCGATGCCCAGGCGCTCCTTCACGCGGTTGGCGAAAAAGGTGAAGCCGCCCGAGACCAGCAGCACCTTGAGCCCCGCGGCCTTGCAGGCGGCCACCAGCTCGGCGGCGCCGGGGTTGAGCTTCAGGCGCTCGTCGTAGACCTGCTGCAGCGCGCCGACCGGCACGCCCTGCAGCAGCGCCACGCGGCGGCGCAGGCTTTCCTTGAAGTCCTTGATCTCGCCGCGCATCGTGGCTTCGGTGATGGCCGCGACCTCGGCCTTCTTGCCCACTGCGTCGGCGATCTCGTCGATGCACTCGATGTTGATCAGCGTCGAGTCCATGTCGAACGCGATCAGCTTGAAGTCGGCGAGCGCGAGCGGGGGGGTGAAGCGCTGGAGGACGAGGCCGGGGGAGGTTTCGGTGGGACTCATGCGGGGGCGGTTTCCTTGACGAGGGGTTGTCCGAGGCTGCGCAGCACGTCGCGCACCATCTGCGCGCGCTCCTTCGGCTCCTTGAGCTCGCGCTCGATGCGCAGCTTCTCGTTGCCGGCGAGCT
>CBHTTS010000019.1:0-35327 GCA_966095775.1 uncultured Variovorax sp.
TCGATCTCGCGCCCGACGATGAACTTCTGCAGGTTGCCGCCCGAGAGCGAGCGCGCCGCCGCGTTCGGCCCGCCGGCCTTGACCTGGAAACGCTCGATGATCGCGCGCGCATGCTTCTCGAGCTGCGCGGTGCGGATCCAGCCGCCGCGGCCGACCGCGTTGCCGCGCGTGAGCAGCAGGTTGTGCGCGAGCCCGAGCGTGGGCACCGCGCCGCGGCCGAGCCGCTCCTCGGGCACGAAATGCAGGCCCAGCGCGCGGCGCGCGCGCGGACGCAGCCGGCCCGCGGGCCGGTCGAACACGCGCACCATCGCGGGCCCGGCGCGCACGTCCTCGCCCGAGAGCGCGTAGAGCAGCTCCTTCTGGCCGTTGCCCGAGACGCCCGCGATCCCCACCACCTCGCCCGCGCGCACCTCGAAGGAGATGCCGTCGAGGTCGACGCCGAACTGGTCCTCGCGCGCGAGCGTGAGCCCGTCCACGCGAAGCGCCACCGCGCCCGCGTGCACCGGCCGGTGCGTGAGCGGCGGCGGCTCGGCGCCGATCATGAGGCGCGACAGCGACTCGTTGCTTTCCCGGCGCGGGTCGCACACGCCCGTGACCTTGCCGCCGCGCAGCACCGTGCAGGCGGTGCAGAGCTCGCGGATCTCGTGCAGCTTGTGGCTGATGTAGAGGATGCTGCAGCCCTCCGAGGCCAGCTTGTTGAGCACCGCGAACAGCTTGCCCACGGCCTGCGGCGTGAGCACCGAGGTCGGCTCGTCGAGGATCAGCAGCTTCGGGCTCGTGAGCAGCGCGCGGATGATCTCCACGCGCTGCATCTCGCCCACCGAGAGCGTGTGCACCGGCCGCGCGGGATCGATGTCGAGCCCGTACTCGGCGGCCTTGGCCGCGATGCTGCGCGCCACCTCGGCGAGCGAGAGCGAGCGGTCGAGCCCGAGCCAGACGTTCTCGGCCACCGTCAGCGTGTCGAACAGGCTGAAGTGCTGGAACACCATGCTGATGCCCAGCGCCCTCGCCTGCTGCGGGTTGCGCAGCTGCACCGCCTGGCCGTCGAAGGCCACGGTGCCCTCGTCGGGCTTGACCGCGCCGTAGATGATCTTCATCAGCGTCGACTTGCCGGCGCCGTTCTCGCCGAGCACGGCGTGGATCTCGCCGGGTTGCACGGCGAGCGAAATGTCGCTGTTCGCCACCACCGCCGGATAGCGCTTGGTGATGTGGGCGAGCTGGAGTCGAGGGATGGTCATGCCGGGGCCTGGTGCGGAATAGCTACAAGTTTAATAGCGACACATCGGAACCTGGCCCCGGTATCGGCCTTCGCCAGGGCACCCGTGGATCCGGCTTCGCCGGGCCACCGGGTGCGCCCCCCAGTGGGGGGAGGCGGCTACACGCAGTGAGCCGCTTCGGGGGGCGTCCTAATGCCCGCCGATGTAGGCGAACTTGAAGAGGAAGATTGCCGCGATCACCCAGACCATCGCATGCACTTCCCGTGCCCGGCCGGTGAACAGCTTGAGCACCGCGTAGGTGATGAAGCCGAAGGCCAGGCCGTTGGCGATCGAGTAGGTGAAGGGCATCGCGAGCGCGGTCACGACCGCCGGGATCACCTCGGTCGTGTCCTCCCAGTCGAGCTCGACCAGGTCGCGCAGCATCAGGCAGCCGACGAACAGCAGCGCGGGCGCGGTCGCGTAGGCCGGCACCGAGCCCGCGAGCGGCGAGATCATCAGGCAGGCGAGGAACAGCAGCGCCACCACCACCGCCGTCAGCCCGGTGCGCCCGCCGGCCTGCACGCCGGCCGCGCTCTCCACGTAGGCCGTGGTGCTCGAGGTGCCGAGCAGCGAGCCCGCGAAGATCGCGCCGCTGTCGGCCAAAAGCGCCTTGTTCATGCGCTCCATGCGCCCCGGCACCAGCAGGCCCGCGCGCTTGGCCACGCCCATCAGCGTGCCGGTGGCGTCGAACATCTCGACCAGGAAGAACACCAGCACCACGTTGAGGATGCCGCCCTTGAGCGCGCCGAGGATGTCGAGCTCGAGGAAGGTGGGTGCGATCGAGGGCGGCGCGTCGAAGATGCCGTGGAACTTGTTGCCGCCGAAGAAGAACGACAGCACCGTCACCACCATGATCCCCACCAGGATCGCGCCGCGCACCTTGAGCCGGTCGAGCACCACGATGATCAGGAAGCCCAGCGTCGCGAGGATCACGGGCGCCGAATGCAGGTTGCCGAGCGTGACGAAGGTCGCCGGCGACGCGGCCACCACGCCCGCGCTCTTGAGCGCGATCAGCGCGAGGAACATGCCGATGCCCACCGTGATCGCCGTTCGCAGCGACTGCGGTATGCCCTGGATGAACAGTTCGCGCAGCCCCGTGACCGTGACGATCAGGAACAGGCAGCCCGAGATGAACACCGCCCCGAGCGCGACCTGCCAGGTGTAGCCCATGCCGAGCACCACCACGTACGAGAAGTAGGCGTTGAGCCCCATGCCCGGCGCCATCGCGATCGGGTAGTTGGCATAGAGCCCCATGATCAGCGTGCCGATCGCGGCGATCAGGCAGGTGGCGACGAACACCGCGCCCTTGGGCATGCCTGCGTCGCCGAGGATCGAGGGGTTGACGAAGATGATGTAGGCCATCGTCAGGAAGGTCGTGAGCCCGGCGATGACCTCGGTGCGCACCGTGGTGTTGTGCTCGGCCAGGCCGAACATGCGCTCGAGCCAGTGGCCGCTGCGCGGCGTGCGCGCGGCGGGGGCGGCGGTCGCGGCCGCGCGGGCGTCGGTGACCTTCGGCACCTCTTCAAACCTGTTCATTTCGCTTGTCTCCAGCTGTTGTAGGTGGCGGTTCGTTCATCGTTTCCCCTTCTTCGGCCGCGACGCCGGCGCGGCTTGGGGGCTTCAGGGCGGATCGGTGCCGGCGGGCGCGGGCCGCAGCGAGGCGGCGACGCCCTTGATGCAGTCGCGCAGCCAGCGCGCGGAACTCGAGGAATGGGTGCGCTCGTGCCAGAGCTGGTAGTAGACGAGGCGCGGCAGCGCCACCGGGCATTCGAGGATCTTCACCGGCAGCCGCGCCGCGAAGCGCTCGCAGTACTGGCGCCCGGTGGTCAGCACGAGCAGGCTCGAGGCCACCATGTCGGGGATCAGCCCGAAGTGCGCGCAGCGCGCCGTGATGTTGCGCTGCCGGCCGAGCTCGTCGAGCATCTGGTCGATGATGCCGCGCCCGCCCGGGTGCATCGGCGTGGGCGCGATGTGCTCGGCCGCGAGCCAGGTCTCGAGGTCCCAGCCGCGGCGCACCGCCGGATGGTCCTGGTTCACGAGCGACACCACCTCGTCGCCGAACAGCCGCGCCATGTGCAGGTCCTCGGGCGGCTTGCGCCAGTTGCCGATCACCAGGTCGACCTGTCCGAGCGACAAGTGGCCGTGGTAGTCGGAGTCGGGCGAGAGCGGATGGATCTCGATGTGGCACATCGGCGCCTCGCGCTTGACCTGCGCCACCAGCATCGGCAGGAACAGCGGGTCCATGTAGTCGCTCGCGGCGATGCGGAAGGTGGTCGCGGCCGACTGCGGCTCGAAGCCGCGCGCGTCGGAGAACAGCATCTCGGCCGCGCGCAGGATGCTCGCCGCGGGCTCGATCATGCGCAGCCCGGCATCGGTCGGCACCATGCCCGAGCCCGACCGCACCAGCAGCGGATCGCCCGAGAGCTCGCGCAGCCGCTTGAGCGCGGCCGACACCGCCGGCTGGTACATGCCGAGCCGGATCGCGGCCCGCGAGACGCTGCGGTCGGTCAGCACGGTGTGGAGCACCCGGATGAGGTGGAGGTCGATCTTGTCGAAAAGAGCCTGGTCGCGCATGGCCGCTCGGACGGTAGTGACGATGCGGGCGGTTATACGCCCGCGCTCAGCCCCCCTGCACCGCGTTCAGCGCGCGCAGGATGGCCTCGCTCGTCGCCGGCGCCCGCAGCGGCGGATCGACGCGGTGCCCGCCCGCGGCCGAGACCGCGTCGCGGATCGCGAAGAACACCGAGAACGGCAGCAGCAGCGGCGGCTCGCCCACCGCCTTGCTGCGGTGGATCGAGTCCTCGAAGTTCTGGCCCTCGAAGAGCCGCACGTTGAACACCGGCGGGCAGTCGTTGGCCGTCGGGATCTTGTAGGTGCTCGGCGCGTGCGTGGTGAGCTTGCCGGTCTGCGGATGCCACACCAGCTCCTCGGTCGTGAGCCAGCCCATGCCCTGGATGAAGGCGCCCTCGACCTGGCCGATGTCCACGGCCGGGTTCAGCGACTTGCCCGCGTCGTGCAGGATGTCGGCGCGCAGCAGCTTCCATTCGCCCGTGAGCGTGTCCACCACCACCTCGCTCACGGCCGCGCCGTAGGCGTAGTAGTAGAACGGCCGGCCCTGCATGCGGTCCTTGTCCCAGCTCAGGCCCGGGGTCGCGTAGAAGCCGTCGGACCAGAGCTGCTGGCGGTCGAGGTAGGCCTCGCCGACCACGGTGCTGAAGGCCAGCGTGCGGCCGTTGACCTCGACCTTGTCGTTGGCGAAGCGCACGTCTTCGGCCCGGCCGCCGTGGCGCGCGGCCGCGCTCTGCGCCAGGCGCTCGCGGATCTGGCGCGCGGCGTCCTGCGCCGCCTTGCCGTTGAGGTCCGCGCCGGTCGAGGCGGCCGTGGCCGAGGTGTTGGCGACCTTGCTGGTGTCCGTGGCCGTGACGCGCACGCGCTCGAAGCTCACGCCGAGTTCGTGCGCCACCACCTGCGCCACCTTGGTGTTGAGGCCCTGGCCCATCTCGGTGCCGCCGTGGTTCACGAGGATCGAGCCGTCGGTGTAGACGTGCACCAGCGCGCCGGCCTGGTTGAAGTGCTTGACGTTGAACGAGATGCCGAACTTCAGCGGCGCGAGCGCCAGGCCGCGCTTGAGCACCGGGCTCTTCGCGTTGAAGGCCGCGACCTCCTCGCGCCGCGCGCGGTAGCCGCTCGTGGCCTCGAGCTCGGCCACGAGCTCGTGCACGATGTTGTCGGTCACGGTCTGGCGGTACGGCGTGACGTTGTTCTCGGTCTTGCCGTAGAAGTTGACGCGCCGCACGTCGAGCGGGTCGCGCCCGAGCGCGCGCGCCACCGAGTCCATGATGTTCTCGACCGCGATCGCGCCCTGCGGCCCGCCGAAGCCGCGGAACGCGGTGTTGCTCTGGGTGTGGGTCCTGCCCGAGTAGCCGTGCATCGCGACGTTGGGCAGCCAGTAGGCGTTGTCGAAGTGGCACAGCGCGCGCGTCATCACCGGGCCAGAGAGGTCGGCCGAATGCCCGGCGCGCGAGACCATCGTGATCTCGGCGCCGAGGATGCGGCCCTCGTCGTCGTAGCCCACCTCGTACTCGTACCAGAAGCAGTGGCGCCGGCCGGTGATCATGAAGTCGTCGTCGCGGTCGAGCCGCAGCTTGACCGGCCGGCGCAGCCGGCTCGCCGCCACCGCGGCGACGCAGGCGAACAGCGCCGACTGCGACTCCTTGCCGCCGAAGCCGCCGCCCATGCGCCGGCATTCGACCTGCACCTCGTTGGACTGCAGGTGCAGCGCATGCGCGACCAGGTGCTGCATCTCGCTCGGATGCTGGGTCGAGCAGTGCACGTGCAGCGCACCGCCCTCCTTCGGGATCGCGTAGCTGATCTGGCCCTCCAGGTAGAACTGCTCCTGCCCGCCGACGTCGAAGCTCGCCCTGTGGCGGTGCGGCGCGGCGGCGATCGCCGCGCGCACGGCGGCCTCGTCGCCCTCGTTGGCCGCGCCGCCGCTGCGCACGATGTGCATCGGCGGCACCACGTAGCGGCCGAGCGCATGCGCCTGCTGCGGCGTGAGCACGGGCGGCTCGGCCTCGAGCGTGATGGCCTCCTTCGCGCGGGCCGCGGCGCGACGCGCGGCGTCGCGCGTCTGGGCGACGACGGCGAACACCGGCTGGCCGAGGTAGCGGATCTCGCCGCCGTCCGCGAGCGACAGCAGGATCGGGTCGTCGTGCACGATCGAGCCGCAGTCGTTGGTGCCCGGGATGTCCTCGGCCGTGAGCACCGCCACCACGCCCGGCATGGCGCGGATCGCGTCGAGCGAGAGCGCCGTGACGCGCCCGCTCGCCGCGGGCGACAGGCCGAGCGCGCAGTGCAGCGTGCCCGCGACCTCGGGGATGTCGTCCACGTAGGCGGCCTCGCCGGCCACGTGCAGGTGGGCCGACTCGTGCGGCCGGCTGATGCCCACGCGCGCGCCCTCCCGGTGCGCGAGCGCCTCGGCATCCTGGTCGATGCGCGCGGCGGTGTTCTTCAGGTAGTCGGCGAAGGCTTCCGCGGACTGCAGCAGGCGGGGATCGAGGGGCTTGTTCATGTCTTCAGACTCCTTGCGCCGCGGCCTTGGCCCCGGCCGCATGCGGCATCACGCGCCAGACGCTGGTGGCCTCGCTCGCGAGCGCGTCCTCGGCACGGGTCTCGAGCCAGAGCCGCTGGATCAGGTTCTGCGCCACCTGCATGCGGTAGTCGGCCGAGGCGCGCATGTCGGTCAGCGGCTTGAAGTCCTGCACCAGCGCGAGCTTGGCGGCGTTCACGCTGGCCTGGGTCCAGGGCTTGCCGGCGAGCGCGGCCTCGGCCGCGGCGGCGCGCTTGACGACCGCGGCCATGCCGCCGAACGCGAGGCGCACCGCCTTCACCGTGCGGCCGTCGGCCTCGAGCTCGAGCGCGAAGCCCGCGCACAGCGCCGAAATGTCGCAGTCGAAGCGCTTGCTGATCTTGTAGGCGCGCACCTGGCGCCGCATCGCGGCGAGCGGGACCGCGAGGCCCTGCACGAACTCGCCGGCCTCGAGCCGGTTCTTCATGTAGTCGAGGTAGAAGTCCGAAAGCGGCATGCGGCGCACCGCCTCGCCGCGACGCAGCTCGATCTCGGCGTCGAGCGCCATCAGCACCGGCGGCGAGTCGCCGATCGGCGAGCCGTTGGCGACGTTGCCGCCCATGGTGCCGGCATGGCGGATCGGCGGCGAGGCGAAGCGCAGCCACACCTCCTCCAGGCTCGGCACGTGCCGCACGAGCGCGGCGAAGGCCGATTCGAGCGAGGCGCCGGCGCCGATGTAGAGCTCGTCGTCCTGCTCGTGCCGGCGCGTCTCGACGGCCTTGAGCTCGGCCACGTCGCCGACGTAGATGATGTCGCCGAGGTCGCGGAACTGCTTGTTGACCCAGAGCCCGACGTCGGTCGAGCCCGCGAGCAGCTGCGCGCGCGGCTTCTGCACGCGCAGCGCGGCGAGCTGGGCCAGCGTCCTCGGCGCGTGGAAGTGGTCGATGCGTGCACCGAGCGGCGCGGCATAGTCGTCCAGGCCCTCGTCCGCGAGCGCCTCGAGCGCCGCCACCACGGGCGCGGTGTCGAGCCGCACCGGCGGCAGGTCGAACATGCGCTGGCCGGCATCGAGGATCGGCCGGTAGCCGGTGCAGCGGCAGAGGTTGCCCGACAGCTCGTCGGCCAGCTCCTGGCGCGTCGGCCGCGTGCCCTCGGCCTGGTGGTGCTCGTAGGCCGACCACAGCGACATCACGAAGCCCGGGGTGCAGAAGCCGCACTGCGAGCCGTGGCAGTCGACCATCGCCTGCTGCACCGGATGCAGCATCTGCACCGGGTGCCGGGCCTCGGCCGGCTTCACGGCCGGGCACTGGGCCTTGAGGTCCTCGACCGTGAACAGCGCCTTGCCGTGCAGCGTCGGCAGGAACTGGATGCAGGCGTTGACGGTCTGCAGCCGCAGCCCGCCGATCGCGTCGGGCGCGCCGCCCTCGGGCGCCAGCTCGCCGATCACGACGGTGCAGGCGCCGCAGTCGCCCTCGTTGCAGCCTTCCTTGGTGCCGGTGCAGTGCGCGTCCTCGCGCAGCCAGTCGAGCACCGACCGGGTCGGATGGACGCCGCTGACCTCGACGATCTTGCCGCGGTGGAAGAAGCGGACGGGTTGGATGTGGTTGCTGCTGCGCTCTGTGCTCATGCTCGTGGGGCTCGTGGCGGCTCGGTTTCCGGCCAGGACTGGACCTTAGCCGCTTGCCCCGCGCGCCACATACCGCCAGCGCCATATTGCGTATGCGGACGCGGGTATGCAGCCTAGGGGGAAACCCTGGGCCGACGCAGCAAGTCCCGGGCCACCTCGGGCCGGCGCCGCCTCAGGCGCTGCCGGCAGCGGCCTCACCGGCCGCGAGCGAGCGCGGCCGCATGTCGCGCCAGTTCGCCTCGATGTAGGCATTGCAGGCCGCGCGGTCGGTGGCCGCGAGCGCCACCTGCCAGCCCGCGGGCACGGCGATGAAGGCGGGCCAGAGCGAATGCTGGCCCTCGTCGTTCACCAGCACGAGGAAGCTGGCGTCCTTGTCGTCGAACGGGTTGCCCATGGTCAGTGTCCTTTCGCTGTCGTTCGGGGTCAGGCCATTTCCGCCGCCGGCGCGCGCGCGGTCCGCGGGAGTTCCGACAGCGCCTGCGCGATGCCGTCCAGCGCGTCGTGGCGCGCGAAGTCCTCGCCGAGCGCGGCCGCGCGGCGCCGGAACGGCGAATCGCCGAGCAGCCTGCGCACCGCATCGCCGATCTGGCGCGCGCCGGGCGCGGCGGTGCCAAGATTGATGCCGGCGCCCGACCAGGCCACGCGCGCGGCGATCTCGGGCTTTTCCTCGCTGGCGCCGGCCACCACCAGCGGCACGCCGAGGCGCAGCGCATGGTTGACCGAGCCGTAGCCGCCGTTGGTCACCATCGCATGCACCTTCGGCAGCAGCCGGTCGTAGGGCAGGAACGGCAGCACGCGCGCATTGGCCGGCGCGGCCGCGGCCAGCGAGGGCGGCACCGGTCCGCCGGTGGTGGCGACGACCAGGATGCCCGGATCGTCCGCCAGCGCCTGCAGCGTCGGGCCGATCAGCTGCGCCGGGTCCTGGTTGGCCAGCGTGCCTTGCGTGACCAGCACCACCGCGCGGCCGTCGTCGAGCTCGGGCCACCAGCCGGGCGGCTCGAAGCCGCGGCTCGCGGGCGCGAGCAGCGGCCCGACGAAGCGCACCGAGGCCGGCAGGTCGCTGCGCGGGTACTCGAAGGCGGCGGCCGTGAGCTGCAGGTAGAGGTCGGGCAGCTTCACCATCGCGTCGACGAAGAACTCCGGCAGCGCGGGCAGCCCCGCGCGCGCGAGCACCGCGTCGAAATGGCGCTGCACCTCGCCGAACATCGCGCGCTGCAGGTTGGCGTTCATCGCGCGGTTGCGCAACCGGCCCTCGGGCGTGGCGCAGGGCGGCAGCGCGGTGCCGAAGAAGGCCGTGTCGCAGCTCGACAGCGGCAGCGCCGAGATGCCGACCGCCACCACCGCCGGCCGCGCCGCGCGGTCGCCGAGCAGCGGCACGAAGGTGCCGCAGAACATCGTGTCGACCAGGATCGCGTCGGCCTCGAAGTCGTCGAGGATCGCGCGCAGCCCGGTCCACTGCGGCACGATCGCGTCGGCGAAGAAGTGCTTCAGGCCGAAGCACATGCGCGCATGCGCCGACGGCAGCCGCACGCGCTCGGGGAAGCGCTCGTCGAGCTGCCGGTGGTCGAAGTCGATCGCGCGTTCGAAGGGCGTGAAGCCGGCGCCCGTGGCCTCGGCCTGGGCGCGGAACACGCTGGCGGTGTGCACGCGCACCTCGTGCCCGAGGCCGGTGAGGTGCTGCGCGATCGCGAGCATCGGCAGCACATGCCCCGGCAAGGCGGTGGCGGCGATGAGATAGCGGGCCATGCGGCGCCTCCTTTGCGCGTCGTCAGGCGGCGCCGGCCGTCGCTTCGGCCGGGCGCCTCGCCTTGGCGTCGATGCCGAGATCGACGAAATAGCGCTGCAGCAGATCGCGGTCCACCGGGCGGATCGGCGTGCCGAGCGCCTCGAGCCGCGCCTGCGTGGCCGCGCCGCTGACCTGCGGCGGCGTGGCCGAGGCGTCGTAGCGGTCGAGGATCGCGAGCACCGCGGCGAGGTCGCGGTCCTGGCGCTGCGCGAGCCGCGCATGCGCGCGCTCGAGCCAGGCCGCGAGCCCCACGGGCTCCAGCCGCATGCCCATGCGCTCGAAGATCGGCGGGATGTCGCGCACCCGCAGCGGCGCCTGGCTCATCAGGTGGAACACCTGGCCCCACGACGCGGGCTGCGCCGCCAGGCCGAGGATGGCGCGCGCCACGTCGTCCACCGGCGTGAGGTTGAGCGGCAGGTCCATGTCGGGGATGGCCTCCAGGTCGGCATAGAGATGGGCCACGCGCCAGATCAGGTCGTCGGCGTTGCAGATCGCATGCGTGTGGTCGCCGGTCACGGCGCCGAGCCGGTAGATCGCCACCGGCATGCCGCGCGCCTGCGCCTCGCGCGCGAGCGCGTCGCCGACCCACTTGCTCTGGCTGTAGCCGTCCACCAGCCCGCGCCACGAGGCCAGCGCCGAATGCTCGGTGACCGCGCTGCCGCCCGAGTCCGCCGCCGGGTCGATCACCGCGAGCGTGGAGACGTAGTGCATGCTCTTGGGCCGGCCCTGCGCGGTCCATTCGAGCAGCGTGACCACGCTGTCCACGTTCGCCGGCTTGAGACTCGCGTAGGGATGCAGGAAGTCGACCTGGGCCGCGCAGTGGTAGATGGCGTCGCAGTCCTCGCGCACGCGCCGCACCGCGTCGCCGTCGAGGCCGAGGTCCGGCTTGCCGAGGTCGCCCGCGACGACCTCGATGCGCGCGTCGTCCCAGACGGCACCGATCCGGCGCTGCAGCAGCGTGCGCTTCAGGCGCTCGGCGCCCGCCGCCGCATCGGCGGCGCGCACGTGGCAGACCACGCGCGCCGTGGTGTCGCGCAGCAGCGCGGCCAGCAGGTGGCTGCCGACGAAGCCGCTCGCGCCGGTGAGGAACACGCGCCGCGGCACGGCCGCGGGCCGGTCCTGCCGCGGCCCGATGTGGGCCGGCAGCGCGAGCTCGCGCGAGAGGTCGAGCGCCTGGGCCGCGCCCTCGCCGGCGCCGTCGAGCCAGGCCGCGAGCTCGGCGATCGACGGCCGGTTGTAGACCTCGGCATGCGGGAAGTCCGCGCGCATCGTCTGGCGGATCCGCATGCCGAGCTGGATCGCCAGCAGCGAATGGCCGCCGAGCTCGAAGAAGTTGTCGTGGATGCCCACGCGCTCCTGCTGCAGCACCTCGGCCCAGAGCGCGGCGAGCTGCCGTTCGGTCGGCGTGCGCGGCGCGGCATGGGCCGCGTCCGGCCGCGCCTGCGGCCCCGGCGCCGGCAGCGCGCGGCGGTCGAGCTTGCCGCTCGGGCCGAGCGGCAGTTGCTCGAGCTGCACGAAGGCCGAGGGCACCATGTAGTCGGGCAGCGCGCGCGCCACGTGGGCGCGCAGTTCGGCCGCCGAGGGCGCCGCCGAGGCCGCGAAGTAGGCCACGAGCCGCTGCTCGCCCGGCCGGTCCTCGCGCGCCACAACGGCCGCCTGGGTCAGCAGCGGATGGCCGAGCAGCACCGACTCGATCTCGCCCGGCTCGACGCGCAGGCCGCGGATCTTGATCTGCTGGTCGGCGCGGCCGAGGAACTCGAGGCTGCCGTCGCGGCGCCAGCGCACGAGGTCGCCGCTGCGGTACATGCGGCTGCCGGGCGCGCCGTGCGGGTCGGCGACGAAGCGCTCGGCGCTCAGCGCGGGACGCCCGAGGTAGCCGCGCGCGACGCCGCTGCCCGCGATGTAGAGCTCGCCCGCCACCCCGGGCGGCACCGGCCGCAGCGCGGCGTCGAGCACGTAGGCGCGCGTGTTCCAGACCGGCCGGCCGATCGCGGGCGGCGCGTGCGCGTCCATCGGCTCGCTCATGCTCGCGCAGATCGTGATCTCGGTCGGACCGTAGGCGTTGATCATGCGCCGCCCCTGCGACCACTGCGCGGCCAGCGCCGCCGGGCAGGCCTCGCCGCCGACCACCAGCGTCTTCAGGTGCGGATGCGCGCCGCGCGGCAGGGTCGCGAGCGCGGCCGGCGGGATCAGCGCATGGCTCACGGCGCGCGCATCGAGCAGCGCCGCCAGCTCAGCGCCCAGCAGCGGCTGCGGGCCCGGCACCACGAGCGCGGCGCCGGCGTGGAAGGCCATCAGCAGGTCCATCACCGAGGCGTCGAAGCCGCTCGACGAGAACTGCAGCACGCGCGCGTCGGGGCCGATCGCGAGCCGCTCGGCCATCGACGCGGCCAGGCTCTCGAGCCCCGCATGCGGCACCACCACGCCCTTGGGCCGGCCGGTGGAGCCCGAGGTGTAGATGATGTAGGCGGCCTGCTGCGGATCGGGCGCGGGGCCCGGCGGCGCATGGTCGTGCGGCGCGCGGGCCAGCGCCTCGAGGGTGGCCGCATCGTCGAGCGCGAGGCAGCACGGCGCGACGCCGGCGAGCTGCGGCAGCAGCGCGGCGCGCGTCAACACGGCCGCGGGTTGCGCCTCGCGGAACACGAACTCCGTGCGCCCCGCCATGTGCGCCGGATCGAGCGGCAGGCAGGCCGCGCCGGCCTTGACGATCGCGAGATGGGCCAGCACCAGGTCGAGCGAGCGCGGCAGCACCGCGGCGACGACCGCGCCCGCGCCGATGCCTCGCCCGCGCAGCAGGTACGCGAGCCGGTTGGCGCGGGCGTCGAGCTCGGCATAGCCGAGCGTGGCGTCGTCGAGCAGCACCGCCGGTGCCTGCGGCCGCGCGACGGCATGCGCCTCGACCATCGCGGCCAACGTGCGCGGCGCGAGCGCGCGCGCGCTGCCGCTCCATGCGCCGAGCAGCAGCCGGCGCTCCTCGGCATCGAGGATGTCGAGCTCGGCCACCGGCGTGTCGGGCGCGTCGCAGGCCTGTTCGAGCAGGCGCACCAGCCGCGCCCCCATCTGCTCGACCGTGGCGCGGTCGAACAGGTCGCAGCTGTACTGGATGCCGCCCGCGATGCCGGCCGGCAGGCCGTCGGCGCCGCGCTGCTCGCCGAGGATGAACGAGAGGTCGAACTTGGCGGTGTCGACCGCCACCGGCTGCGGCGTGATCGACAGGCCCGGCAGGCTGAACGACAGCCGGCTGTCGTTCTGGAAGCCGAGCATCACCTGCAGCAGCGGCAGGTTGGCGCGCGTACGGCCCGGGCGCAGCATCTCGACCAGCCGGTCGTACGGATACTCCTGGTTCGCATAGGCGGCGAGGTTGCCCGCGCGCACCCGCGCCACGAGCTCGCGCAGCCCGGGCCGGCCCGAGAGGTCGGTGCGCAGCACCAGCGTGTTGACGAAGCAGCCGATCAGGTCGTCCAGCGCATGGTCGCTGCGGCCCGCCACCGGGCTGCCGATGACGATGTCCTCGCCCGCGCCGACCCGGCCGAGCAGCGCCGCGAGCCCAGCCTGCAGCACCATGAACACGCTGGCCTGGCCGTCGCGCGCGAGCTGCAGCATGCGCTCGTGCACGCGCGCGGGGATCGCCAGCGGCACCACCTCGCCGCGGTGGCTCGGCACGGCCGGGCGCCCGCGGTCCGCGGGCAGCGCGAGCTGCTCGGGCAGGCCGGCCAGCGCCTCGGCCCAGAACGCGCGCTGGCGCGCCGCCATGCTCGCGGCATCGTCCTCGCTGCCGAGCAGCTGCTGCTGCCACAGCGCGTAGTCGGCGTACTGCAGCGGCAGCGGCGTCCAGCCCGGCGCGCGGCCCTCGCGGCGCGCGGCATAGGCCACGCTCAGGTCGCGCGCGAGCGGCAGCAGCGAGGCGCCGTCGCCCGCGATGTGGTGCGTCAGGAGCAGCAGCACGTGCTCGTCCTCGTCGAGCCTGAACAGCGACACGCGCAGCGGCGCGGCGCCCGCGAGCTCGAAGCCGTGGCCCGCGGCCGCATGCAGCTGGCCGGCGATCGCGTCCTCGCTGCTGTCGGCCTCGAACACCAGCGGCCGCGCGGCCTCGCCGTCGAGCACGCGCTGGCAGGGCATGCCGTCCTCGCTCGGATAGACGGTGCGCAGGCTCTCGTGGCGCTGCACCAGGTCGCCGAGCGCCGCATGCAGCGCCGCGCGGTCCAGCGGCCCCGACAGGCGCAGCGCGAGCGGCATGTTGTAGGCCGGATTGGCGCCTTCGAGCTGGTTCATGAGCCAGAGGCGGCGCTGCGCTGGCGACAGCGGGATGCGCGCGGGCCGCGGCATCGGCGTGGGACGCGGACGCTCGCCCGAGGCCTGGTCGAGCAGGGCCGCGAGGCCTTCGATGGTCGAGACCTGGAACAGCGTGTCGACCGGCAGGTCGATCATGAACTGCTGCCGGATCATCGACATCAGCTGCACGATCAGCAGCGAATGCCCGCCGAGCTCGAAGAAGTTGTCGTGAATACCCACGCGCGGGCGCTGCAGCGTCTCGGCCCAGAGCCGCGCCAGCACCTGTTCGGTGGGCGTGCGCGGCGCGGCATAGGGCGTGGCGGCGGACTCGAACTCGGGCGCCGGCAGCGCGCGGCGGTCGAGCTTGCCGCTCGGGCCGAGCGGCAGCGCGGGCAGGCTCACGAAGGCCGCGGGCACCATGTAGTCGGGCAGCGCGCGCGCCAGGTGCTCGCGCAGCCCGGCGGCCTGCGGATCGGCCGCGCCGGCCGCGACCACGTAGGCCACGAGGCGCTTCTCGCCCGGCGCGTCCTCGCGCGCGACCACCGCGGCCTGCGCCACCTGCGGATGGCCGAGCAGCACGGCCTCGATCTCGCCGGGCTCGATGCGCAGCCCGCGGATCTTGAGCTGCTGGTCGGCGCGGCCGAGGAAGTCGAGGCTGCCGTCGGCGCGCCAGCGCGCGAGGTCGCCGGTGCGGTACATGCGGCTGCCGGGCGCGCCGTAGGGATTGGCGACGAAGCGCTCCGCGCTCAGCAGCGGCCGGTGCAGGTAGCCGCGCGCGAGGCCGGTGCCCGCAATGTAGAGCTCGCCGGCGACGCCGGGCGGCACCGGCTGGAGGCCGCTGTCGAGCACGTGCATCTGCGTGTTCCAGATCGGATGGCCGATCGGCACGCTCGCATGCGCGGCACTGCCCGCCTCGCCGCGCGTGCAGGCCCATGCGGTCACGTCGACCGCGGCCTCGGTGGGACCGTAGAGGTTGTGCAGCTCGCAGCCGCCGAGCCGCTCGTGGAACTGCGCCTGCAGCGCGGGCGACAGCGCCTCGCCGCTGCAGATCACGCGCCGCAGCGCGGTGCAG
The DNA here is from genome assembly GCA_966095775.1 of uncultured Variovorax sp. Lineage (GTDB taxonomy): Bacteria > Pseudomonadota > Gammaproteobacteria > Burkholderiales > Burkholderiaceae_C > Variovorax. The sequence continues at coordinate 15,082 of CBHTTS010000019.1, forward strand.
CCGGAGGCCGCGGGCTCGCGCAGGAACACCTCGAGCATCGACGGCACGAAGTGCACGGTGCCGATCTGCTCGCGCTGGATCAGCTGCGCGAGATAGGCCGGGTCGCGATGCCCGCCCGGCTTCGCGAGCACGAGCGTGGCGCCCGCGATCAGCGGCCAGAAGAACTCCCACACCGAGACGTCGAAGCTCGAGGGCGTCTTCTGCAGCACGCGGTCGCCGGGCTGCAGGCGGTAGCGGTGCTGCATCCATTGCAGGCGGTTGACGATCGCGCGGTGCGACACCACCGCGCCCTTGGGCAGGCCGGTGGAGCCCGAGGTGTAGATCACGTAGGCCGGATGCGCGGGCGCGATCGCCACGTCCGGGCGCGTGGCCGGTTGCGCGCGCAGCGCGGCGACGGTCTCGGGCGCGGCGAGCAGCAGCAGCGGCGCCGCATCGGGCGGCAGCGCCGCCGCGATCGCGCGCGTGGCGACGAGGCACACCGGCTGCGCGTCGCCGAGCATGAAGGCGATGCGCTCGGGCGGAAAGTCGGGATCGACCGGCAGGTAGGCGGCGCCCGTCCTGAGCACGGCCACGAGCGCCACCATCAGCTCGAAGGAGCGCGCGACGGCCAGCGCCACCGTGCGCTCCGGGCCCGCGCCGCGTTCGCGCAGCAGGTGGGCGAGGCGGTTCGATTCGCGCTCCAGTTCGTCGTTGCGCATCGCGCTGTCCTCGAAGCGCAGCGCGACGGCCTCGGGCCGGGCCGCGAGCTGCGCCGCGATCAAGGCCGCGAGGCTGGTGTCGGGCACCGGATGGGCGGTGTCGTTCCACTCCACCAGCAGCCGCCGGCGCTCGGCGGCGTCGAGCAGGTCGACCTGGCCGATCGCCTGCGCGGGCGCCTCGATGACCGCGGCCATGAACGCGAGCAGCCGGCGCTGGTGGCCGGCCAGCGCCTCGGCATCGTGCACCGCCGGGTTGGCGTCGAAGTCGATCTGCAGGTCCTGGCCGTTGCCGCGCTCGTAGAGGAAGATGCCCAGGTCCTCGGCGGTACCGTTCGAGAGGTTGCGCGGCCGCGCGGCATGGCCCGCGAAGCGGAAGTCGTAGTCGAAGGGCTCGACGTTGACCACGGTGGTGAACAGCTGCCGGTTGTCGGCCAGGAGGCCGAGGTCGGCGCGCAAGTGCTCGTAGCGGTAGCACTGGTGGCGCAGGATCTGCCGCATCTGCCGGCCCACCTCGCGGATCAGCGCGGGCACCGTCAGGTCGGCGCGCATCGCGAGCCGCAGCGGCAGCGCGTTCGCGACCATCGCGGGCACGCGCCGCATGCGCTCGTTGTGGCGCGCGGTCACGGGAATGCCGATGACCATGTCCTCGGTGCCGGTGGCGCGGTAGAGGTAGGCCGCGGTGAGCGCGATGAGGATCTGCGGCAGCGTGGCGCCCTGCTGCTGCGCGATCGCCTGCAGCGCCTGCACGCGCGCGGCCGGCAGGTGCACCGTGCGCCGCAGCAGCCCGCCGACGTTGACCGAGCGGTGCGAGGCGAGGCTCAGCGGATCGGGTGCGTCGGCGAAGGCGTCGCGCCAGTGCTGGCGATCGCGCGGGAAGCGGCCCGAGGCGCGGTAGGCATCGTCCTCCTCGGCCATAAGCGACAGCGGCGCGAGGCGCGAGTCCTCGGGCAGCGCCGCGCTGCCCGCGGCCATCGCGCTGTACACGTCGGCGAAGCGGCGTGCGATCAGTCCGCCGCCGAAGCCGTCGAGCACGATGTGATGGCTGCGGTGGTACCAGATGTGGCGCGCGGGTGCGAGCCGCAGCAGCGCCGAGAGCCATAGCTGCCCGTTCGCGAGGTCGACCTGGCGCGTGAAGTCGTCGCGCATCCAGCGTTCGGCCGCCGCTTGCGGATCGGCGTCGGTGCTGAAGTCGAGGTACGGCATCTCGCCGTCGAAGACCGGCGCAATCAGCTGGCGCGGTCCCTGCGCGGTCTCGACGAAGCGCACGCGCGTGGCCTCGGCTTCGGCGGCCACCTGCCGCATGGCCGCGAGGAAGAGCGCGGGATCGACCGGCCCGTCGATCTCGATCGCTTCCGCGAGGTTGAAGTTGGTGTCGGCCGACGCGAACTTCGCGCCGAGCCACATCGCCATCTGGCCCGAGGTGAGAGGGGCGGTGCGCCCCGGTGTATCGACGGTCGTCATGCACTGTTCCATTGGTCATGAGGCCACACGGCCGCCGAATCAATGTACAAGTGGTTGCAACAGTTTCGATGACGCTTCCTCGCGCACGCTGCACGCGGTCCGCCGCGCTGAGCGCGAAAGATTTCATCGGGAAGTGAGCATTCGATCGGACCTGCCGAAATGCGAAGGCTTTCCTCCTAGTGAAGCCACGAAGTGGTGCGGACGCGATGTCGCGCTGCAGCAACTTGGGAGAGATTCCGTAGGGGCTTTGGTCCCGCGTACTTTGGTGCTCGCGCGCGAGCTTTCTTCTGAAATGCGGCGCGTGCGGTGCGCGTTTTCAGGCGCGCGGCCGGCCGGTCGATTCGCGCACCACCAGCGACACGTCGACCTCGTGGTGCAGCGCCGCGGGCTTGCCCGCGAGCGACTTCACGAGGTACTCGCCGGCGCGGGTCCAGACCTCGTCGGTGGGCACATGCATGGTCGTGAGGCTGGGGCGCAGGTGGCGGCTCCATTCGAGGTCGTCGAAGCCCATCACCGACAGATCGCCGGGCACGTTGAGGCCGCGCCGTTCGGCCTCGAGCAGCACGCCGTAGGCGATCACGTCGTTGCCGCAGACCAGGGCGGTGGGCCAGTCCGCGCGCGTGCCGGACAGCAGCGCGCGCGCGCCCTGGCGCGCATCGTCGAGGTGGTAGGGCACCTCCACGTACCAGGGGGGCCGCAGCTCGAGCCCGCTTTCGGCGAGCGCGCGCCGCACGCCCGCCACGCGCGCGGTGGCGCGGTCGTTGTTCGACGAGACGGCCGCCACCATGCCGATGCGCGTGTGGCCCAGCTCGATCAGGTAACGGCAGGCGCGCCAGGCGGCGGCCTCGTTGTTGCCGCCGACCGAGGCATAGGGCTTGTCGGGGTGGTACACGCCCACGTTGACGAACGGGATGCGCTGCGCGGTCAGCAGCCGGCGCAATGCGTCGGTGTGGGTGTCGCCGCGCAGGATCAGCCCGTCGATGCCGCGGCTGGCCATGTTCTGCGCCTGGCGCGCCTCGGTCTCGGGGTCGTAGCCGCTGGTCGACAGCAGCAGCAGGTAGCCCTGCAGCGACAGGTAGCTCTGCAGCGCCTCGATGCCGCGCGCGAACATGGCGTTGTCCACCGTCGGAATGATCGCGCCGATGGTGCGCGTGCGACGCGAGGACAGCGCGCGCGCCGCCGCATCGGGGATGTAGCCCAGCTCGGCGATCGCGCGGTCGATGCGCAGGCGCAGTTCGGGGCTGACCGAATCGGGGTTGTTGAGCGTGCGCGAGATCGACGCCGTGGACACGCCCACGTGCCGCGCGACGTCACGGATACCCACGGATTTCGGCTTCATGATGAAACAGTTTACAGGAAACGATACGTAGCCGTTTACAGCGCGAATTCGGGGAAATCCCTGAGTGATTTCGCTCTGCATCGTCCGTTTCGGCGTTGACACCGAAGGCGTCGCTTCCGAAAATCCTGTAAACGGTTACATGGCCGCACTGCCATTCAGACCAGCCTTCGAGACCTTCCAAGGAGACAAGCCCATGAAGAACATCGCCCTCCGCCGCCCCGCCGCGCGCACGCTCGCGCTGCTCGTCGCGGCCTCGTGCGCCAGCGGCGCCGCCTTCGCCCAGTCCTTCGACTGGAAGAAGCACCAGGGCAAGACCATCACCTTCCTGGCCAACAACAACCCGGTGGCCAATGCGCTGCTCAAGCACAAGGACGATTTCGAGCAGCAGACCGGCATGAAGCTCAAGGTCGACGCCTACCAGGAGCAGCAGATGCGCCAGCGCCTGGTCACGGTGATGAACTCGCGCAGCGACGAGGTGGACGTGTTCATGTCGCTGCCCTCGCGCGAAGGCATGCAGTTCGCCAAGGCCGGCTGGTACGCCGACCTCTCGGGCCTGGTGAAGACATCGAGCGCCAAGGACTACGACTTTGCCGACCTGAGCGCCGGCATGCTCAAGGACGCGACCTACGACAACAAGCTCACCGGCATTCCGATGAACGTCGAGGGCCCGGTGCTGTACTACCGCAAGGACCTGTTCAGCAAGTGCGGCGTGTCGCTGCCCAGGAGCCTGCCCGAGCTCGAGGCCGTGGCCGCCAAGCTCAAGCGCTGCGAGCCGGGCGTCACGCCCTTCGTCTCGCGCGGCCTGAAGCCCGCGCTGCCCTTCACCTACAGCGTGTTCCTGCACAACATGGGCGGCCAGTACATGAAGGACGGCAAGTCGCAGCTGTGCAGCAAGGAAGGCCAGGCCTCGATGGGCCTCTACGCCAAGCTGCTCAAGGACTACGGCCCGCCCGGCGTGGTGAACTACAGCTTCTATCAAATCTCGTCGCTCTACCGCGAAGGCAAGGCCGCGATGGCGTTCGAGTCGTCGAACGAGCTGCGCAACGTGATGGACGGCGGCGCCCGCCTGAAGGACACGGCGGTCGCGGTGCTGCCGGCCGGCCCCGGCGGCTCGCATCCCACGGTGATCGGCTGGACCATGTCGGTCTCGGCCCACAGCAAGGACAAGGAAGCCGCCTGGTACTTCGTGCAGTGGGCCACGAGCCCGGCCGTGCAGGCCAAGCTGGCCGTCGACGGCGTCGCGCCGCCGCGCTCGGCCGTCGCCAAGTCGCCCGGCTACAAGGCCTGGATGGACGAGCAGCCGGTGCGCGCCGAATGGGTGGCCACCGTCAACGAACTGGCGCGCACCGGCACCTCCGAAGTGGGCTATCCGATCGTGGCCAACCCCGCGTCGCGCGACCACATCGGCCAGGCCGTGCAGGAACTGCTGCTGGGCCAGAAGACCGCGGCCGAGGCCTGCGCCGACGCCGACAAGAAGCTCGACGCACTGATCGCCAGAGACTGATGGCCGTGTTCGACTTTCCCGCAGGCCACCGCGTGCTGGTGGTCGGCGGCGCCGGCGACATCGGCGCCGCGATCTCGCGCTCGTTCCTCGAGATGGGCTGCGAGGTCATTGCCACCGGCGTCGATGAAGCCGCGCTCGCGGCCAGTTCGCTCGCGCCCTCGCCGCGGCTCGCGCTGCGCACGCTCGACGTGACCGACGACGCGCAGGTCGCCGCCTTCGTCGGCGGCCTCGAGGGGCTCGACACGCTGGTCAACTGCGCCGGCATCCTCGCGCGCTTCAAGGAATTCGAGATCGCGACCTTCCAGCGCGTGCTCGACGTCAATCTCACCGGCACCTTCCGCCTGTGCAACGCGTGCCTGCCGCTGCTGGAAAAGCGCAAGGGCAGCATCGTCAACGTGGCCTCGATGAATGCGTTCGTCGCGCTGCCGTTCATTCCGGCCTATTGCGCGAGCAAGGGCGGCGTGGTCATGCTGACCAAGTCGCTCGCGCTGGCCTGGGCCGAGAAGAGGGTGCGCGTGAATGCGATCGCGCCCGGCTACGTGGAAACCGCCATCAACGCCGCCGGCCGCCAGGACGCGGCGCACTACGAGCGCATCCGCTCGCGCATTCCGCTCGGCCAATGGGCGCAGCCGCAAGACATCGCGGGCAGCGCGGTGTTCCTCGCCTCGCCCGCGGCGCACTACGTGACCGGCACCGTCCTTGCCGTCGACGGCGGCTTTCTCGCAGGATGAATCCATGAGCCAATCGATCGGCACGCGCGGCCAGCTCGCGTTTCTCTCGCTGCCGGCCGTGGTCTTCACGGTCGCGATGATCGCCTTCCCCTTCGCCTACACCGTGTGGTTCAGCCTGCACGCGTTCAGCTTCGGCGGCAGCCCGCGCTTCAACTGGGGCATGAACTACGCCGACATGGTCGGCGACGGCGAGTTCTGGAACGGCCTCCAGATCACGCTGGTGCTGTACCTGCTCTCGCTGGTGATGCAGCTGGTGCTGGGCACCTGGGTGGCGCTGCTGCTGCACGGCTCGAAGAAGCTGTCGGGCATCGTGCGCACGCTGATGATCTCGCCCTTCGTGCTGCCGCCGGTGGTGGTCGGCATGATGTGGCTGGTGGTGCTGGACCCGTCCATCGGCGCGGCCAACTATCTGCTCACGGCCGCGGGCCTGCCGCGCTCCGACTGGCTGGCCTCGCCCGTGTGGGTGATCCCGACCGTGGCGATGATCGACACCTGGCAGTGGACGCCGTATGTCGCCTTGATCGTGCTCGGCGGCCTGCAGTCGCTGCCGCCCAACGTGTACGAAGCGGCGCAGATCGACGGCGCCTCGCGCTGGAAGACCTTCTGGCGCATCACGCTGCCGCTTCTGATGCCCACGCTGGTGACGGCCGCCATCCTGCGCAGCGTGGACCTGCTGCGCTTCTTCGACATCATCTACATCACCACCCAGGGCGGGCCGGGCAATGCCTCCAACACGCTCAACATCTACGGCTTCCGCAAGGGCTTCGAGCTGTTCGAGATCGGTTATGCGAGCGCGCTGATGATCACGCTGTCGGCGATCGTGCTCGGCGCCGTGATGGTGCTCACCCAGGCGCGCAAGCGCGTGGCCTGGTGAGGGAGGGCCGCAAGCCATGAACGACAAGCTCGTGCAACGCCTCAACCTGCTGCAGATCGCCTTCGTCGCGCTGCTGATCCTGCTGCCGATCGCCTGGATGGCGCTCGCGTCCTTCAAGCCTTCGGCCGAGGTCACGGCCTACCCGCCCAAGCTGTTCTTCTCGCCCACGCTGGAGAACTACCGCACCCTCTTCGGCACCACGCCGTTCCTGCACTACACCTGGAACAGCACGGTCATCACCGTGGGCTCCACGGCCATCGGCCTGCTGCTGGGCATTCCGGCCGCGTTCGCGGTCTCGTGGACGCGCATCACCTGGCCCGCCACCGTCACGCTGCTCGCGCGCATGGCGCCGGGCACGCTGTTCCTGCTGCCGTGGTACGTGATGTTCCGCGAGGCCGGAATGATCGGCAGCTACTGGGCGCTGATCCTCACGCATGCGGCCATCACGATGCCGATCGTGATCTGGGTGCTGCTGCCCTTCTTCGACAACATCCCGCGCAGCGTGCTCGAGAGCGCGCAGGTCGACGGCTGCAGCGTGCCGCGCATCCTGTGGCGCATCGCGCTGCCGCTGGTGATGCCGGGCGTGGTGGTGGCGTCGATCCTGTCCTTCGTGTTCTCGTGGAACTACTTCCTGTTCGCGCTCGTGCTGTCGAACGGCGACACCAAGACGCTGATCGCGGCGTCGTTCAACTTCATCGGCGAAGGCGCCTCGAACTGGGGCGCGCTGATGGCGGCCGCCACGCTGATCGCGCTGCCGCCGCTCATCCTCGCGTTCATCGTGCAGCGCCGGCTCGTGTCGGGCCTGGCGATGGGTGCGGTCAAAGGCTAGGAGACACATCAAATGCAAGCTGCCATCTTCCATGGCGACAAGAACATCACCATCGGCGAGGCGCCGATGCCCGTCGCAGGCGCGGGCGAGGTGCTGCTGCGCGTGCGCCGCACCGCGCTCTGCGGCTCCGACACCAAGCTCTGGTTCAACGGCGCCAGCTTCACGCCCGGCCACGAGATCTTCGGCGTGGTGCAGCAGCCGGGCCACGCGCTCGACGGCCGGCGCTGCCTGGTCTACATCCCGGTGCACTGCGGCCACTGCGACGCCTGCCGCGCGGGCGACACGCAGATGTGCCTGAACGAGTCGGTGCTGGTCGGCTGGAACCGCCCGGGCGGCTACGCCGAATACCTCACGGTGCCCGAGCAGTGCCTGCTGCCAGTGCCCGAGGACATCGAGGACGAACTCGCACCACTGCTGCTCGACACCATCGGCACGGCCGCGCACGGCATCCGCTTCGTCAAGCCCCTGGTGCCGCCCGAGACCACCGGCCCGGTGCTGGTGACGGGCGCCGGCCCCGTCGGCATTGGCGCGCTGATCGCGCTGCAGAACATCGGCTACACCGAGGTGTACGTGTCCGACCTGAAGGAAGAGCGGCTGCAGCTCGCCGAGTCCTTCGGCGCCAGGCGCCATCCGGTGGGCGATGCCAGCAAGCGCTTCAAGCTCATCGTCGAATGCAGCGGCGCCCATGCCGCGCGCAGCCTGGGCATGGAGATCGTGCTGCCGCGCGGCGTGCTCATCCTGATCGGCGAGAGCGACAAGCCCTGGCCGGTGCAGGAGAACAAGGCGATCCGCCGCAAGGACTTCTACATGGTGCGCACCTTCTACTTTCCGAAGAGCGACTTCGAACTCAACGTGGAACTGCTGCGCGCCGAGAAGGCGCGCTACCGCCAACTGGTCGATGCGCAGTTCGGCATCGACCAATTGCCCGAGATGTTCGGCCGCTTCGTGGCCGGCGAACTCGTCAAGCCGCTGCTGGCCTTTGCCTGAAGGACCGGGACGCATGGCATCCATTCGAATGAACGGCCTGGTCAAGCGCTTCGGCGACGTGGCCGTGATCCCCTCGCTCGACCTCGAGATCCGCGACGAAGAGTTCGTGGTTTTCGTCGGCCCCTCGGGCTGCGGCAAGTCGACCTTGCTGCGCATCATCGCGGGCCTGGAGCCCATCGACGGCGGCGAGCTCTTCATCGGCGACACGCGCGTGAACGACATGCCGCCCGCGCAGCGCGACATCGCGATGGTGTTCCAGGACTACGCGCTCTATCCGCACATGACGGTGCGCGACAACATGGGCTTCGGCCTGGAGATGCGCAACACGCCCAAGGACGAGATCGCGCGCCGCGTCGACCGCGCGGCCGGCATGCTGCGCATCGAACCCTACCTCGACCGCAAGCCCAAGGCGCTGTCGGGCGGCCAGCGCCAGCGCGTGGCCATGGGCCGCGCCATGGTGCGCAACCCGAAGGTGTTCCTGTTCGACGAGCCGCTGTCGAACCTCGACGCCAAGCTGCGCGGCGAGGTACGCACCGAGATCAAGGCGCTGGCGCAGCAGCTCAAGACGACGATGATCTTCGTCACGCACGACCAGGTCGAGGCCATGACCATGGCCGACCGCATCGTGGTGCTCAAGGCCGGCGTGGTGCAGCAGTTCGGCACGCCGCAGGAGGTCTACACCGCGCCGGCCAACCAGTTCGTGGCCGGCTTCATCGGCTCGCCGGCGATGAACTTCTTCGACGTGCAGGCCGTGGCCGGCCAGGTGCGCATGGACGACGGCACGGCCTTCGCGCTGCCCGCGCGCTTCGGCGCCGCCCAGGGCCCCGCCGTGCTCGGCGTGCGGCCCGAGCACATGCAGGTGCTCGCGCCCGAAGCGTCGGGCCTGCGCGTGCGGGTCAGCGTCGTGGAACCGCTCGGCTCCGACACCCTGGTCTACTTCGACTGCGCCGGCAAGCGCCACGTCGCGCGCGTGGCGCCCGACCTGCCCGTGCGCGCAGGCGACACGGTCACGCTCGGCTTCGACATGCCCAAGTGCCACCTGTTCAACCCCCAGGACGGCGCCCTGCTGCAATGAGCGCGCACGAACGCCCCGCGCCGCGCCTGATCTGCCTCGGGCTCTCGGCGCTCGACATCACCTGGGAAGTCGATGCGCTGCCCCGCGGAGGCGGCAAGACGCGCGCGAACAACCTGCACGAAGGGGGCGGCGGCATGGCCGCCAACGCCGCCGCGGCGGCCGCGAAGCTCGGCGCGGCGGTACAGTTCTGGGGCCGCGCGGGCGAGGACAGCGCGGGCCACGAGATGAAGGCGCAGCTCGCGGCGCTGGGCGTCGACGTCGCGCGCTTCCGGTTGTTCGAGGGCGCGCGCTCCTCGGTCTCGGGCATCGTGGTCGACGCACGCGGCGAACGCATGATCGTCAACTTCCGCGGCGCGGACCTGCCGGCCGACCCGACCTGGCTGCCGCTTCCGGCCGTGGCCGAGGCCGATGCGGTGCTCGCCGATCCGCGCTGGCCCGAAGGCGCGCTGGCGCTGTTCGGCGCCGCGCGCGCGGCCGGCGTGCCCACCGTGCTCGACGGCGACGTGGCCGATGCGGCCGTGTTCGACCTGCTGCTGCCGCACTGCGACCATGCGGTGTTCTCCGAACCGGGACTCGCGGGCTATGCCACCGATGCCGCGAGCGTCGACGACCAGCTGCAGTTCGCGCGCTCGCGCGGCTGCCGGCTCGCGGCCGTGACGCTCGGCGAACACGGCCTGCGCTGGATCGACGACGACGGCCTGCATGCGCTGCCGACCTTCGCCGTCGATGCGGTGGACACCACCGGCGCCGGCGACGTCTTCCACGGCGCGCTCGCCTTCGCGCTCGGCGCGCGCTGGCCCGTGCGCCGCGCCTTCCGCTTTTCCGCCGCGGTGGCGGCCCTCAAGTGCACACGACCCGGCGGACGCGCCGGGGTGCCCGACTTCGCCACCGCGATGTCCCTCGTCGATTCCATCAAGGAGTGAATCCCCCATCATGACAACGCCCGCCCTCCAACTCGGCAAGAAATGGGGCATGCGCCGCATGGCCACGCCCCAGGGCCACTTCACCATGGTCGCGCTCGACCAGCGCCCGCCGATCGCCCAGCTGATCGGCGCCAAGCGCGGCATCGCGCCCGCCGAGGTCGGCTTCGCCGACATGGTGGACGTCAAGCGCACGCTGGTCGATGCGCTCGGCGCCCACGCGAGCGCGATGCTGTTCGATCCCAACTACGCCTTCCCGGCCGCGCTGCAGAAGCTGCCCGCGCACACCGGCCTCGTGGTCACGCTCGAGGACCACCGCTTCCGCGACACGCCCGGCGGCCGGCTGTCGCATTCGATCGCCGACTGGAGCGTGGAGAAGATCAAGCGCGCGGGCGGCGACGGCGTGAAGGTGCTGGCCTGGTACCGGCCCGACGCCGAGCCCGAGGTGCTCGCGCACCAGAAGGACTACGTGCGCCGCATCGGCGAGGAATGCCGGCAGTGGGACATCCCGCTGGTGCTCGAACTGCTGGTCTACCCGTTCCCGAAGAGCGAGCGCCACACGGTCGACTACATCGAGTCGCCCGGGAAGATGCCCGAACTGGTGATCGAAAGCGTGCGCGAATTCGCCAAGCCCGAATACGGCGTCGACCTCTTCAAGCTCGAAAGCCCGCTGCCCGGCGCCACGCTGCCCGCGCGCGACGGCAGCGCCGCGCACCAGGCGGCGCAGGGCTGGTTCGACCAGATGGGCGCGATCTGCAAGGCTGCGGGCATTCCGTGGGTGATGCTCTCGGCCGGCGTGACGCCGCCGCAGTTCGTGCGCGTGATGGAGTACGCCTATGCGGCCGGCGCGCACGGCTTCCTGGCAGGCCGCGCCGTGTGGTGGCAGGCGCTGCAGAACTTCCCGGACCTCGACAGGTGCGCCGCAGAGCTCAGGAAGGAAGGCGCCGCGACGCTGGCCGAACTCGAGGCGCTGACCTTGCGCGCCGGGAATGCCTGGCATGCGGACTACAGCGCCTTCGATGCGATGAAGGCCGAAGGCGAACTCTGCGCCTCCTACGCCTGAGCCGCGCCGCCGCCGGTCAGTAGATCGGCGGCTCGGGCGTGGGGGCGGTGCCTGCGAGGCTCACGAAGTCGCAGCCCAGGTGCGCCTGCGTGACCTCGTGCTGGAAGATCTTCGTGTAGCCGCGCGCATAGGCCGGCGCGGGCGCGCGCCAGGCGGCGCGGCGTGCGGCGATCTCTTCGTCGCTCACCAGCATGTCGAGCCGGCGCTCGCCGATGTCCAGCCGCACCATGTCGCCGGTCTTCAACAGCGCAAGCGGCCCGCCGACGGCCGATTCGGGCGCCACGTGCAGCACGCAGGTGCCGTAGTGCGTGCCGCTCATGCGCGAGTCCGAGATGCGCAGCATGTCGCGCACGCCCTCGCGCAGCAGCTTCTTCGGGATCGGCAGGTTGCCCCATTCGGGCATGCCGGGGCCGCCCACCGGGCCGCCGTTGCGCAGCACCAGCACGGTGGAGGCATCGCAGTCGAGGTTCTCGTCGGCCATGGCCGCGAGCATCTCGGCATTGGAGTCGAATACCAGCGCGCGGCCCGTGTGGCGCAGCAGTTCGGGCGTGGCGGCCGAGGGCTTGATCACCGCGCCGTCGGGGCACAGGTTGCCGCGCAGCACCGCGAGCGCGATGCCGGCCTCGGGGCATTCGGCCGTGCCCTGCTTGAGCGGCGCGGCCGGGTCGAGGATGGTGCCGTCGTCCTCGACGGTCCAGCCGGCGATGTCCTCCCCCAGCGTGCGGCCGGTGACGGTGCGCGCCGACAGGTCCAGATGCGCCGCCACCTTGCTGAGCACCGCCGGCAGGCCGCCGGCATGGTGGAAGTCCTCCATCAGCTTTTCGCCCGAGGGATAGAGGTTCGCGATCACCGGCACCCGGCGCGCCACCGCGTCCAGGTCGTCGATGGAAAGCGCGATGCCCGCGCGCCCGGCCATCGCCGGCAGGTGCACCGCCGCATTGGTCGAGCCGCCCAGCGCCATGTAGGCGGTGACGGCATTGAGGAAGGACGCGCGCGTGACGATGCGCGAGGGCCTGAGGTCTTCCCACACCATGGCCACGATGCGCTCGCCGCAGCGCCAGGCCATGCGGCTGTGCTCGGCATCCACCGCCGGGATGCTCATGGCGCCGGGCAGCGACAGGCCCATGGCCTCGGCAATGGCGGTCATGGTGCTGGCCGTGCCCATGGTGTTGCAGGTGCCGGTGGTGCGCGTCATGCGCGACTCCAGCCGCACCCATTCGGCCTCGCTCACGTTGCCGATGGTGCGCTCGGCCCAGAACTTCTTGGTGTGCGTGCCCGCGCCCACCGCCTGGCCCTGGTAGCGGTCGTTGAGCATGGCGCCGGCGGGCAGGAAGATGGCGGGAATGTCCATCGACAGCGCGCCCATGATCAGGGCCGGCGTGGTCTTGTCGCAGCCGCCCATCAGCACCGCGCCGTCGATCGGCAGGCTGCGCAGAAGCTCCTCGCATTCGATCGCCAGCAGGTTGCGGTAGATCATGGTGGTCGGCTTGACCATCACCTCGCCCAGGCTCAGCGCGGGCAGCTCCAGCGGATAGCCGCCGGCCTGCAGCACGCCGCGCTTGACGGCCTCGGCACGCTCGCGCAGGTGCGCATGGCAGGGCGACAGATCGCTCCAGGTGTTGATGATGCCGATCACCGGCCGGCCCATGAATTCCTCGCGCGCCAGGCCCTGCTGCTGCATGCGCTGGCGGTGCGCGAAGCCGCGGATGTCGTCGCTGGCGAACCAGCGCTGGCTGCGCAGTTGGTCGATGGTCTTTCTCGGAGGACGGGCGCTTTCGGTGGACATGCGGGGTCTGGGTCGTTCTTCAGTAGGTCGCGGGAGCGGGCGGTGCGGACGGCGCCGTCGTCGGGCCACGCGGCGCGCGGAAGCGCGCGGCCACCTCGTCGGCGGTCTTGCGCAGGAGCAGCTGGTCGTTGGCCACGGCGACGAACAGCGCGCCGAGGTCGAGCAGCTCGCGCGCGCGCGGCTCGTCGTTCATGAGGATGCCGGGCGCCTTGCCGCAGGCGAGGATGCGCGCGATCGCCTTGTCGACCGCGGCGCGCACCGTCGGATGGTTGACCTGGCCCGCGACGCCGAGGCTCGCCGAGAGGTCGCCCGGGCCGATGAAGACGCCGTCCACGCCCTCGACGTTCGCGATCGCCTCGAGCTGCTCGAGCGCCTCGGCGGTCTCGACCTGCACCAGCACGCAGATCTCGTTGGAGGCCTCGGCCACGTACCGGGTGTCGCGGCCGAAGCGCGTCGCGCGCACCGTGCCACCCATGCCGCGGATGCCGTGCGGCGGATAGCGCGTGGCGGCCACCGCGGCCTCGGCTTCCTCGCGCGTCTGCACGAAGGGCAGCAGCAGCGTCTGCGCGCCGATGTCGAGGTACTGCTTGATCAGCACGGGGTCGTTCCACGGCGGGCGCACCACGGGCGTGGTGGGCCGCTCGCGCTCGGCCTGCACGCCTTGCAGCTGGCGCAGCATGGTGGTCGGGTCGCCGGGCGTGTGTTCGGCATCGAGCAGGATCCAGTCGAAGCCCGCGCCCGCGAGCAGTTCGCTGATGTACGGGTCGGGCAGCGTCGACCAGATGCCGATCTGCGGGATCTTCGCCGCGAGGGCGTGCTTGAAATGGTTGCGTGCGGGCATGTGCGGACTCGGGTGAGGGAAAGGAACCGGATCAGTCGATCTGGACGTTGCCGGCCTTGATCACCTGCCCCATCGCCGCGTGGTCGGCCTTGAGGCGATCGGTGAACGCGCGCGGCGTCGACGAGAGTACCTCGAAGCCCTGTTCCTCGAGCGGCTTGCGGAAGGCCGGGTCCTTGAGGATCTCGCTCATTTCCTTGTGCAGCCGGTCGACCACCGGCTGCGGCGTGCCCGCGCGCACCAGCATGCCGCTCCAGGCGAGCTGCACCACGCCGGGCGCGCCGGCCTCGGCCATGGTCGGCACCTCGGGCAGCAGCTTCGAGCGCTGGGTGTCGGCCACCGCGAGCACGCGCACGCGCCCGCCCTTCTCCTGGCCGAGCACGGCCGAGAGGTTGTGGAACATCATCGGGATCTGCCCGCCCATCACGTCGTTGAGCGCGGCCGGGCCGCCCTTGTAGGGCACGTGCAGCAGCCGGGTGCCGGTCTTCGCCTCGAACTGCAGGCCCGTGAGGTGCATGGTGTTGCCGTTGCCCGCCGAGCCGAAGCTCAGCGTGCCGGGCGCCTTCTTCGCGGCCGCGACCACGTCGGCCACGGTCTTGTACGGCGTGCCCGCGCCGACCACGAGCACGTTGGGCGTCTGGTTGGTCAGCGTCAGCGGCTGGAAGTCCTTGAACGGATCGAAGCCCGTGGACTTGTAGAGGTGCGGATTGACCGCGAGCGTGCTGATCGAGCCGTAGAACACCGTATAGCCGTCGGCCGGCTGGTTGCGCGCGACGTACGCGGCGGCGATGTTGCCGTTGGCGCCGGGCCGGTTGTCGATCACCACCGGCTGCCCGAGCCGCTGCGACAGCGCCTGGCCGAAGGGCCGCGCGAACTGGTCGGCCGCGCCGCCCGGCGGCTGCGGCACCACGATCACGATCGGCTTCTGCGGATAGGCCGGCTGCGCGGCCGCGGGCGACGGCAGCGTGCCGAAAGCCATCGACGAGAGCGCGAGCACGGCGCCTGCGAATCTGTTCATCCAAGTCTCCTGTTCGGGGTCATGCCAGAGGTTTTGAACGAATATGACAGACAAATAGATCTGAAATTCTCATGGTAAACCCGCAAAATTCGCATCAGTCGCCTCGGATACGCTCATTCACGTAATCAATATGTCCGACGAAAAACAAGCTTCCTCCGCCCGCCGCGGCCCGCTGGCCGTCACCGAGGCGCTCGCGCGCCGCGTGATCGCGGGCGAATGGGACGACGGCTCGGCGCTGCCGACCGAGATCGAGCTGGCCGACCAGCTCGGCGTGGCGCGCACCTCGGTGCGCGAGGCGCTCACGCGGCTCAAGGCCAAGGGCCTCGTGGCTTCCCGCCAGAAGGCCGGCACGCGCGTGCTGCCGCGCAGCCAATGGAACATGCTCGACGAGGACGTGCTGCGCTGGGCCTGGTCGGGCCACGACCGCGTGCAGATGGCGCAGCACCTGATGCAGCTGCGCCGCATCGTCGAGCCCGCGGCCTGCGAGCTCGCCGCCGCGGCCGCGCCCGACGCGGCGATCGCGGCCATCGAGCGCGCCTACCGCGGCATGGACGCGGCCGGCATGGACGCCGTCGCCTATGCCGGCCCCGACCTCGAGTTCCACCGCGCGATCCTCAGCGCCACCGGCAACCCCTTCCTCGTGGCCTTCGGCGCCACCATCGAGGCGGCGCTGCGCATCTCGTTCGAGCTCTCGACGCGCCAGCCCGGCGCGCCGCGCAAGAGCCTGCCGCTGCACCGCGCGGTGCTCGACGGCATCTGGGCCCGCAAGCCGGCCGAGGCGCGGCGCGCGATGGAGGAGCTGCTCGGCCTGACCGCGTCGAACATCCAGCGCGCGGGCGCGAGGCCCTGATCAGGCGCCTTCGGAGAACAGCTCGGTGATCACCTGCCGCAGCCAGCGGTTGGCGGGATCGGCCTCGAAGCGCTTGCTCCAGTGCAGCGAGACCGTGAAGTCGCGCAGCGGGAAGGCCGGCTCGACGATCGCGTAGCCGCCCTCCTCGGCGAAGCCGCGCGCGATGTTGCGCGGCATCACGACCGCGAGGTCGGTCGCGCGCACGATCGCGGGCAGCACCATGAAGTGCTCGGTGGTGAGCCGCACCCGCTCCTCGAGGTTGAGCAGCTGCAGGATGCGCAGCGTCTCGGCATGCGTGCGCACCGCCACGTACTCGAGCGACTGCAGCGCCTCGATCAGCGCCTGGCTGGTGCGCCGCCCGCGCGCGAACGGATGGCCCTTGCGCAGCAGCACGATGTAGCGGTCCTTCAGCAGGTGCCTGCGCTGCGTGTCGCGCACCTGCGGCAGGAAGCCGAAGGCGAAGTCGATGCGGCCGCTGTCGAGCGCGGGCGCGATCTCCCCGGGCGCGAGCGGCAGCGTCTCGAGCCGCACGCCCGGCGCGAGCTCGCCCAGGCGCGCCATCAGCGCCGGCAGGAAGCGGCCCTCGCCGATGTCGCTCATGTGGATGCGGAAGGCCTTGCGCGAGGCGCGCGGCTCGAAGCGGTCGGGCTCGGCGAGCGCCTCGTCGAGCGTGCTGAGCGCCGCCTGCACAGCTGCCGCCAGCCGCTCGGCGCGCGGGGTGGGCGCCACGCCGCCGGGGGCGCGGGTGAACAGCGCGTCCTTCAGCAGCAGCCGCAGCCGGCCCAGGCCGTGGCTCGCAGCGGGCTGCGTGAGCCCGAGCATCTCGGCCGCGCGGCTCACGTTGCGCGCGCGGTAGACCGCGTCGAACAGCCGCAGCAGGTTGAGGTCCATCGTCTCCATATGCATGCCATTCATATTACTTAGCTCGATCATTTTATTGATGGCCGCGCGCGCGGCCCGCACACTGGCCGCCGTCGCCGCCCACGGCAGGCGACGAGCCCCACCACGAGAAGAAGGAGACAAGAGATGGCCAGACTCCGTCCGCATGCGGCGCTCGTCGCCGCCCTGTTGTGTGCCGCCACCGCGGCCTGGGCCCAGCAGCCGCCCGCCGAGGAACCCGGCTGGGCCAAGGGCCGGCCCAAGACCGAGGCCGCGACGCGCATGGCGCCCGTGCCCTCGTTCCCGATCCCGACCGCGCCCGACCAGCTGCCCACGGCGAAGTTCAAGCTGCCGCCGGGCTTCAAGGTCGAGACCTGGGCCTCGGGCGTGCTCGATGCGCGCGCGCTGCGGCAGGGCGACAAGGGCACGGTGTTCGTGAGCACGCTGTTCGTGGGCAACAAGGTCTACGCCATTCCCGAGAAAGGGGACCGCAAACCGAAGACCGTGATCGACAAGACCGAGTTCGCGACCGGCATCGAATACCACAAGGGCGCGCTCTACCTCGCGACGCACAAGCAGATCCGGCGCTACGACAACATCGAGGACAAGCTCGACAACCCCGGCGAGCCCGCGCTGCTCAACGACAAGCTGCCGGGCGGCCAGGACCACAGCTGGCGCTACCTGCGCATCCGCGACGACAAGCTCTACTACGCGGTCGGCGCGCCCTGCAACATCTGCGACCCCGACGAGGCGCATGCGCGGATCTTCCGCATGAACCTCGACGGCAGCAATGTCGAAACCATCGCGCGCGGCGTGCGCAACACCGTGGGCTTCGACTTCGATCCCAAGACCGGCCACCTCTGGTTCACCGACAACGGGCGCGACTGGTTCAGCGAGGACCTGCCGAACGACGAGCTCAACGTGCTCACCGGGTCGAACCCGCACTTCGGCTATCCGTACTGCCACCAGGGCAATATCGCCGATCCCGAGTTCGGCTGGGGCAAGAACTGCGCCGACTACGTCAAGCCCGCGGCGCTGCTCGGCCCGCACGCGGGCGCGCTGGGCCTGACCTTCTACAAGGGGAAGATGTTCCCGGGCAAGTACCGCGGCGCGATGTTCATCGCGCGCCACGGGCCGTGGAACCGCACCGTCAAGTACGCCGACGTCGCGGTCGCCTGGCCCGACGGCAAGGGCGGCGCGAAGGTCGAGCCCTTCATGACGGGCTTCGTCGAGAACAACGACTACCTCGGCCGGCCGGTGGACTTCCTCGTGCTCAAGGACGGCTCGATGCTCGTGAGCGACGACCACGCGGGCGCGATCTACCGCATCAGCTACACCGGCGGCCGATGAAGCCCCGGCTCGCCGTCCTGCAGCGCCTCGCAGCCATGGCCCTCGCCCTGCTCGCCACCCTCGCGCAGGCCCAGGCCACGCGCGCACCCGCCGCGCCGGCGGCCGGCGGCGGCTACGCGCAGCGCTACGCGGCCCAGTGCGCCGCCTGCCACGGCGCGAACGGCCGCAGCGACATGGCCGGCACGCCGGTGCTCGCGGGCCAGCATTCGTTCTACGCGATCACGCAGCTGTTCCTGTTCCGCGAGGGCCGGCGCGACAACGAGGCGATGTCGGCCGTGGCCAAGTCGATGAAGGACGAGGACCTGCGCGGCTTCTCGGAATACATCGCCACGCTGCCGCCGCTGCCGGCGCCCGCGCCCGCGGAGCCGCCCGACGCGGCGCGCATGGCGCGCGGCCAGGCGCTCGCGCAGACGCACCGCTGCACCATCTGCCACGGCGCCGACCTCAGCGGCGGCCAGCAGGTGCCGCGCATCGCGCACCAGCGCGAGGACTACCTGAAGACCACCCTGCACGGCTTCCGCTCGGGCAAGCGGGCGGGCTACACGCAGGCGATGAGCGAAGCCCTGGGCGGCATCCCGCCGGAGGACTTGGACACCCTTGCCTACTACGTGGCGCGCTTCCCGGGCGCCGCCGCGAAGCCGCCGGGCCGATAGGAAAACGCACGCGAACGACAACGCCGGCGATGCGCGGCGCGGGGACCGCGCACGCCGAAATCACCGAATCCCCACCGATCAACCTCAACGGAGCCGTTTCTCTTGGAAGTCTCATTCAGCAAGGAAGTGCAGATGCTGCGCCTGGGCGCAGGCGACACCTTCCACGGCGAGGGCATCCTCGCGATCACCAAAGGCCTGCTGCAGTCGGGCGTGGCCTACGTCGGCGGCTACCAGGGCGCGCCGGTCTCGCACCTGCTCGACGTCATGGTGCAGGGCAGGGCCTACATGGAGGAGCTCGGCGTGCACGTCGAGGCCTGCTCCAACGAGGCCTCGGCCGCCGCGATGCTCGGCGCCTCGATCCACTACCCGCTGCGCGGCGCCGTGACCTGGAAGTCCATCGTCGGCACCAACGTCGCGGCCGACGCGCTGTCGAACCTCTCGTCGCCGGGCGTCACGGGCGGCGTGCTGATCGTCGTGGGCGAGGACTACGGCGAGGGCGCGAGCGTGATCCAGGAGCGCACCCACGCCTACGCGCTCAAGTCGAGCATGTGCCTGCTCGACCCGCGGCCCGACCTCGGCGTGATGGTGCGCATGGTCGAGGAAGGCTTCCGGCTCTCGGAAGCCTCGAACATGCCCTGCCTGATGGAGCTGCGCATCCGCACCTGCCACGTGCGCGGCAGCTTCGAGTGCAAGGACAACGTCGCGCCCGCGGTCTCGACGCGCGCGCTGATGGCCGAGCCCGCGGGCTTCGACTACATGCGGCTCGCGCATCCGCCCGTGACCTTCCGCCACGAGAAGCTCAAGGGCGAGGCGCGCATCCCGGCCGCGCGCCGCCACATCGCCGACCACGGGCTCAACGAGCTGATGCCGGGCCGGCGCCACGCCGACCTCGGCATCGTGGTGCAGGGCGGGCTCTACAACGCGCTGATCCGCGGCCTGCAGCAGCAGGGCCTGGCCGATGCCTTCGGCGAGACCGACATCCCGATCCTGGTGCTCAACGTCACCTACCCGCTGGTGCCCGAGCAGGTGGCCGACTTCTGCGTGGGCAAGCGCGCGGTGCTGGTGGTCGAGGAAGGCCAGCCCGAGTACATCGAGCAGGACATCGCGACGCTGCTGCGCCGGCGCGACATCCAGACGCCGCTGCACGGCAAGGACATGCTGCCGCTCGCGGGCGAGTACGGCGCGGAGGCGCTCGCGGGCGGCCTCGGCGCCTTCGCCGCGCACTACATCGGCGGCGGCGAGGGCCAGGCCTCCGCCGCCGCCTGGCTCGCGGGCAACCGCGAGCGCCGCGAGGCCGTCGCGCGGCAGCTCGAGGCGCCGCTGCCCGCGCGGCCGCCGAGCTTCTGCGTCGGCTGCCCCGAGCGGCCGGTGTTCTCGGCCCTGAAGCTCGC
>CBHTTS010000020.1:0-34421 GCA_966095775.1 uncultured Variovorax sp.
ACTGGATGCTGCCGGGCCAGAGCGGCCTGCAGCTCGCGCGCCAGTGGCGCAAGGATCCGCGCACCAAGGCGGTCCCGATCCTGATGCTGACCGCGCGCGGCGACGAGCCCGACAAGGTGGCCGGCCTCGACGCGGGCGCCGACGACTACATCACCAAGCCCTTCTCGACCCAGGAAATGCTCGCGCGCATCCGCGCCGTGCTGCGCCGCCGCGCGCCCGAGGTCGTGACCGAGCGCGTCGAGATCGGCGAGCTCGTGCTCGACACCGCAACGCACCGCGTCACCTGGCAGGGCAACGCGCTCAAGGTCGGCCCGACCGAGTTCAAGCTGCTGGCCTACCTGATGCAGCATGCCGAGCGCGTGCACAGCCGCGCGCAGCTGCTCGACAAGGTGTGGGGCGACCACGTCTACATCGAGGAGCGCACGGTCGACGTGCACGTCAAGCGCCTGCGCGAATCGCTCGGTGCGGCTTCGCCGATGGTCGAGACGGTGCGCGGCGCCGGCTATCGCCTGACCGCCCAGGTCACGGTTTGAGCCGCCCGTTCGCCGGCCGCGGGCGCGGATAATCGCCCGCCATGCCTTTTCGCATAGCTACATTTTTGATAGCGTCGCTGCTCGTCGGTGCGGGCGTGGCGTCGATCTTCGGCTGGCGCTACTGGTGGCCCGGCGCCTGGGTCGGCGCGGTGCTCTGGCTCGGCCTCGACGCCTGGCGCGCCCAGCGCCTGCTGCAGGTGCTGCGCAACGACGCGGCCGGCCTGCCGACGCGCGGCCCGGGTGTCTGGGGCGAGCTCGCGGAACGCATCCGCAAGCTGCTGCGCGCGCGCGAGCAGCAGACGCGGCAGGCCGAAGAGCGCCTGCAGGAATTCCTCGCCGCGATCCAGGCCTCGCCCAACGGCGTGATCCTGCTCGACGAGCAGGGCCGCATCGAATGGTGCAACCAGACCGCCGGCAGCCAGCTCGGCATCAATGCCGAGCGCGACCTGCTGCAGCATCTCTCGAACCTGGTGCGCGACCCGGCCTTCGTGGCCTACCTCGCGTCGTGGAACTACAGCCGCGACGTCGTGATCGACGCGCCCGGCCCGGCGCAGGTGCAGCACCGCAGCCACCATCCGATGCGGCTGTCGGTGCAGGTGCATCCCTACGCGGGCAACCGCCGCATGCTGCTCACGCGCGACATCACCGCGCTCGAGCAGGCCGAGGCGATGCGGCGCGATTTCGTGGCCAACGTCTCGCACGAGATCCGCACGCCGCTCACCGTGCTCGCGGGCTTCGTCGAGACGCTGCAGAACCTGCCGCTCGACGCCGACGAGCGCGCGCGCTACCTCTCGCTGATGAGCCAGCAGTCGCACCGCATGGAGACGCTGGTGAACGACCTGCTGACGCTCTCGCGCCTCGAAGGCAGCGCCGCGCCTTCGGGCAACCAGTGGGTGCGCGTGCGCGCGCTGCTCGCGCAGTGCGAGGACGAGGGACGGGGCCTGTCGGGCCGGCTCGCGCCGCAGGGGCACCGCCTCTCGTTCGAGCTCGGCGCCGAGTCCGAGATCTCGGGCGCGCCGACCGAACTGCAGAGCGCGATGTCGAACCTGCTCAGCAACGCGATCCGCTACACGCCCGGCGGCGGCGAGGTGGCGGTGAGCTGGCGCCTGCTGCCCGACGGCCGCGGCGAGTACGCGGTGCGCGACACCGGACCGGGCATCGCCGCCGAGCACATCCCGCGCCTGACCGAGCGCTTCTATCGCATCGACCGCAGCCGCTCGCGCGAGACCGGCGGCACCGGGCTCGGCCTCGCGATCGTCAAGCACATCGCGCAGCGCCACGGGGCGGAGCTGCGCATCGAGAGCACGGTCGGCAAGGGATCGCGCTTCGCGCTCGTGTTCCCCGCGAGCCGCGTGCGCGAGGCGCGCGTGCTCGCCAAGTCAGGCTGAAGCGAGCGAACGCCGCATCGTCCAGCGCAGCAGCGCGCCGAACAGCAGCGCCGTGACCGCGAGCGCGCCCGCGCTCATGAGCCAGAAGGCCAGCGGCGACTGCATCGCGGGCCAGGGGCCGAGCCCGCGGTAGGCCAGCAGGTAGCTGCCGCCGAGTCCCAGTCCCCAGAGCAGGGTGCAGTAGATGACGAGCGGCGCGAGCGTCACGCGGTAGCTGCGCAGCACGAACACGCACAGGGTCTGCAGCGCGTCGGCGAAGTGGTAGGCCGCCACCACCAGCAGCAGCGACGCGGCGAGCGCCGCCACCGCGGGGTTGTCGGAATAGACCCTCGCCAGCGGGAAGCGCAGCGCCACCATCGCGCCCGCGAAGAACAGCGCGCACAGCGCGGTCAGCTCGAAGCCGAGGCGGCAGGCGCGCCGCGCCCGGTGCACCTGGCCCGCGCCGAGCCAGAAGCTCACGCGCGCGCTGGTCGCGATGGCGAGCGAGAGCGGCACCATGTAGGCGACCGCCAGCAGGTTCGATGCGATCTGGTGCGCCGCCGCCGCGGCCGTGCCCAGCCGCGCGATGAACAGCGCCATCAGCGTGAACGAGGTCACCTCCACCAGCACCGCGAGCCCGCCCGGGACGCCGAGCCGCGCGAACTGCGCGATCTGCTGCCAGTCGGGCCGTTCGATGCGCTCCCAGAGGCGGTAGTCGCGGTAGAAGCCGCTGCGGCGCAGCAGCCATGCGGCGCAGCCGAGCATGGCCCAGTTCACGCACAGCGTGGCCCAGGCGCAGCCCACCAGGCCCATCGCGGGCAGGCCGGCGCCGCCGAAGGTGAACCAGATCGACAGCGGCAGCTTCGCGGCCAGCGAGCCGAGCTGCAGCCAGGTCACGATCTGCGGCCGGCCGAGGCTCTGGTTGAGCGTGCTGAAGAGGCGGAACAGCAGGGCCGGCGGCAGCGCGAACGCGAGCACGGCGAGGTAGGCCTCCACGCCCGCGCGCATCGGCGGCGGCACCTGCGTCCAGCGCAGGACCGCGCCGGGGAACAGCAGCACCGCCATGCCGACCAGGATCGCGAGCGCGGCCAGGTAGAGCGACTGGCGCACCGAGCGGCCGACCTCGCTGCGGCGGTCGGCGCCGTGGAGCTCGGCCCAGACCGGCAGCAGCGCCTGCAGCACGCCCATGAGCGAGACGAACACGCTGATGAAGATGGCCGAGCCCACCGACAGCGCGGCCAGCGCGCCTTCGGCATAGCGGCCCGCCACGATGGTGTCGGTCACGCCGAACGCCATCACGGCGAGCTGCCCGACCAGCACCGTGCCGGCGTGCCGGGCGATCAGACCGCGTTCGCCGATCACTGCGCGGGCGCGACCTTCTGGTAGAGCAGCAGGTCGTCGCTCGCGCTGCTGGGCCGGCGCAGCGTGCCGCTGAAGCGCCACTGGTCCAGCGGCACGATGGTGTGCAGCCGCGCGATGATGTCCGGGCTCACGAGCAGCCACGGGCAGTCGGTGCCGAGCAGCAGCGGCCGCAGGTTGAAGTGGCCGTGGTGGCGCAGCGCCGCGATGTGCGCGCGGCTCAGGCCGAGCTCGGCCACGCAGACCGGCTGGCCGATGCGCTCGGTCAGCGCGCGCACCTGCGGCACGTAGCTGCGCGCATAGTCGATCGAGGGCAGCCACAGCGTCATCAGCAGCATCCAGCACAGCGCGGTGCCGCCGGCGGGCAGCACCAGCGTCTTCCACAGCGCCGCGCGATGGCGCCCGGTGCGCCAGCGCACCAGCCAGCACCAGGCCACGGTCGCCGCGAGCGCGAGCACGAAGGGCACGGCCGAGAACTCGGGCACGAAGCCCGGCACGAGCCGCGACACGCTCGCCGCGGGCTTGGGCGGCACGCCGGTCTGCATCGCGATCCAGTAGATCCAGCCGAGCACCGCGAGGCCGCTGAAGAACAGCACGTTGAACCAGTCGATCAGCGCCGCCGCGCTGCGCCGGAAGGTCGGCAGCGCGAAGGCCGCGAGGGTGGCGAAGGCGGGCAGGGCGAGCAGCAGGGAGCGGTCGGAATAGTCGGTGGTCAGCGTCGCGGCCAGGGGCACCAGCGCGAACCAGAACGGCACCGCGACGTGGCGCGCGGTGAGCTGGCGCCGCCAGCGCCAGAGCGTCCAGAGCGCGAGCGGCCAGACCGGCCAGGTAAACCACACCAGCAGCTTGGCCTGGCTGCGCAGGTCGCCGAAAACCGAGCTGCTGCTCGGGTGGTCGCCCGGCAGCTGGATCTTCCACTGCAGCAGCCCGAGGCCGACCGCCAGCACCGCCGCCGCGAGCGCGACCGCGACCATCGTCGCGAGCGCGCCGCGGGTGTAGCCCGGGCCTTCGTCCTCCCCGCCGTACACGGGCTCGGCCCGGCGCGCGGTGCGCCGCTCGTAGGCCATGAACAGCGCGCTGCCGGCCGCGAGCGCGAGGCCGACGGTCGGGCCGCCGCTCAGCGTCATGCCGAGCGTGCCGACGACGAGCGCGATCACCGGACCGACGCGCCGGTACGGCAGCGCCGCGACGCCGTAGAACAGGTGCGAGGCGAAATACAGCTGCGCCAGCGCCGGCGTGGTCTCGTGGCCGAGTTGCGCCAGGCCCAGGCAGGCGATCAGCGCCAGCAGGCCGCCGTCGGCGATCGCGCGCGCATAGTCGGTGGGCCGGGCCTCGCCGCCGAACGCGAAGGCCACGGGCTGCGCGCGCGCGGTGCGCGCGAGGTAGTAGACCGCGTACCAGGTCGCGGTGAAGGTGCCCCAGAGCAGCAGCGCGAAGACGATGCGCACCGCGAGGTCGGGATGCACCCAGGACGGCGCGATCTTGATCGCCCAGGCGCCGATCCAGTAGGGGATCAGCGCCGGCGTCTCGGGCCGCAGGCCCAGCAGCATTGGGTCGAACCAGCGCGCGATGCCTTCGGTGCTCGCGGCCAGCTCGGCCATGTAGCCGAAGGCCGAGATGTCCGCGCTCTTCCACGGCCCGCGGCCCAGCAGGCCCGGCAGCAGGTAGGCGGCGCACAACAGCAGCAGCGCCACGCGCGGCAGCCGGCGTACGGCGCTCTGGGCAACGATCGCGGGAGTGGGCTGGTTCACGGGTGGAAAGGAAGCGGCGGTCGTGGGAAAGAAAAAGGGCAGCGCGGTAAACCGGGCTGCCCTCGATGCGAAGCGCGTGCCTTACTTGGAAGCGGCGCCGGTCTTGCCGAAACGGTTGCGGAACCTCTCGACGCGACCGCCCATGTTGTCGACCGACTTCTGGGTGCCGGTGTAGAACGGGTGCGATTCGCTCGTGGTGTCGAGCTTGAACAGCGGCAGCTCGCGGCCGTCGTCGGTCGTGCCCATTTCCTTGGTGTTCGCGCACGAACGGGTCACGAACTTGAAGCCGTTCGACATGTCGACGAACAGGACTTCACGGTAATTCGGGTGGATGCCTTCTTTTGCCATGGTCTTTCCTTTGGGGTCGATGCGAGAGCCACAAGCACGCCAGTCTTGGCACGCTGTCCCGTGGGCAAAACGGGAACGCAGGGCAAGGACGCCCGGCTGCACTTTTCGCGAAGCCAGCGATTATCGCATACTGGCCCCTTTGCACGGAAGGCGCCTTCAATGACCTCCAGAATCCTGCGCGCCGGCCTGGTCGGCTACGGTTTCGCCGGCCAGACCTTCCATGCGCCCGTGCTCTCGGCCGTGCCCGGGCTCGAGCTCGCGGCGGTGGCGAGTTCGCAGCCGCACAAGGTGCATGCCGACTGGCCGGGCGTCGCCGTGGTGCCCGACGTGGCCGCGCTGGTCGCGCGCGCCGACATCGACCTCGTGGTCGTGGCCACGCCCAACGCCCAGCACCATCCGGTGGCGAAGGCGGCGCTCGAGGCCGGCCGGCACGTGGTCGTCGACAAGCCCTTCACGCTCGACGTGGCCGAGGCGCGCGAGCTCGAAGCGTTGTCCAGGCGCAACAATCTGCTGCTCTCGGTCTACCAGAACCGGCGCTTCGATGCCGATTTCCTCACGCTGCGGGACCTGCTCGCGGGCGGCGAGCTGGGCCGGCCGGTGTACTTCGAGTCGCATTTCGACCGCTTCCGTCCCGAGGTGCGGGCCCGGTGGCGCGAGCAGCCGGTGCCGGGCGCCGGGCTCTGGGTCGACCTGGGCGCGCACCTGGTCGACCAGGCGGTGCAGCTGTTCGGCCGCCCCGACACGCTGCAGCTCGACACCGCGGCGCTGCGCGACGGCGCGGTGGTCGAGGACTACTTCCACGCCGTGCTGCGCTACGAGGAAGGCCCGCATGCGCCGCTGCGCGTGGTGCTGCACGCGACCACGCTCGCGGCCCGCGCCGCGCCGCGCTACATCGTGCACGGCACGCGCGGCAGCTACGTCAAGCATGGCGTCGACCCGCAGGAGGACGCGCTGCGCGCCGGCCAGAGGCCGCCGGCCGCGGGCTGGGGCGCCGACCCGCTCGACGGCGAGCTCACGCTGCAGGGCGGCGAGGGCGCACCGCAGGTGCGCACGCTGCCCACGCGCGCCGGCAACTACGTCGCGTACTACGCCGCGGTGCGCGATGCGATCCTCGGCGCGGGCCCCAATCCCGTGCCGCCCGCGGAGGCGGTAGGGCTGATGGAGTTGCTCGACCTCGGACGCCTGAGCGCCGCCGAAGGCCGCGCCGTGCGCATCGAGCGGCGATGAAGCGCCCATGAAAAAAGCGCGCTGGCCCCGCGAGGGGCCGCGCGCTTTCGCGGAGAGCGGGGTGCTCAGCCGCCGCGACGCATCATGTCGAAGAACTCGACATTGGTCTTGGTCGCCTTCATGTTCTTGAGCATCAGCTCCATCGACTCGATCTCGTCCATGTTGTACATGAGCTGGCGCAGGATGCGGGTCTTCTGCAGGATCTCGGGCGCGAGCAGCAGCTCCTCGCGCCGCGTGCCGCTGCGGTTGAGCTGGATCGACGGGAACACGCGCTTCTCGTAGAGGCGGCGGTCGAGGTGGATCTCGGAGTTGCCGGTGCCCTTGAACTCCTCGAAGATCACTTCGTCCATGCGGCTGCCGGTGTCGATCAGCGCGGTGCCGATGATCGTCAGCGAGCCGCCTTCCTCGACGTTGCGCGCCGCGCCGAGGAAGCGCTTGGGACGCTGCAGCGCGTTGGAGTCGACGCCGCCGGTCAGCACCTTGCCCGACGAGGGCACGACGTTGTTGTAGGCGCGCGCGAGGCGGGTGATCGAGTCGAGCAGGATCACCACGTCCTTCTTGAGCTCGACCAGGCGCTTGGCGCGCTCGATCACCATCTCGGCCACGTGCACGTGGCGCGCCGCGGGCTCGTCGAAGGTCGAGGCGATGACCTCGCCCTTGACGGTGCGCTGCATCTCGGTCACTTCCTCGGGCCGCTCGTCCACGAGCAGCACCATCATGTGGACCTCGGGGTAGTTGGCGCTGATCGCGTGCGCGATGTGCTGCATCATCACCGTCTTGCCGCTCTTGGGCGGCGCCACCAGCAGCGCGCGCTGGCCTTTGCCGATGGGCGCGATGATGTCGATGATGCGGCCGGTGATGTTCTCCTCGCCCTTGAAGTTGTCCCGCTCGAGCTGCATCTGCTCCTTCGGGAACAGCGGGGTGAGGTTCTCGAACATCACCTTGTGCTTGTTCTGCTCCGGCGGGCCGTCGTTGACCTTGTCGAGCTTGGTCAGCGCGAAGTAGCGCTCGCCGTCCTTGGGCGTGCGCACCTCGCCCTCGATCATGTCGCCGGTGTGCAGGTTGAAGCGGCGGACCTGGCTCGGCGAGATGTAGATGTCGTCCGTGCTGGCCGTGAAGCTGGTGTCGGGGCTGCGAAGGAAGCCGAAGCCGTCGGGCAGGATTTCGAGCACGCCGTCGGCGAAGACCTGTTCGCCGGCCTTCGCGCGCTTCTTGATGATCGCGAACATCAGCTCCTGCTTGCGCATGCGGCCGACGTTTTCGATCTCAAGCGCCTCGGCTTGCTTGAGGACTTCAGACACGTGGAGTGCCTTGAGTTCGTTTAAGTGCATGGAATGACCCCTCGCGGGGCAATCGATCGGACAAACGGGGGGAGGTTTGGTCAGAGGCGAGAGCTGCCTCACAAACCGGGGAACTCGACCGGACCTGGAAGGCCCGGTGATCTGCGGGAGATTATGACAGGAAAAACGCCCCGGCCAACGCCTTGCACGCCGGCCGGTTCAAATGCGTCAGGCGAGCTGCTGGTCGATGAAGGCCGTGAGCTGCGCCTTGCTCATGGCGCCGACCTTGGTTGCGGCCAGCTGGCCGTCCTTGAACAGCATCAGCGTGGGGATGCCGCGGATGCCGAACTTCGCCGGGATGTCGCGGTTCTCGTCCACGTTCATCTTGGCGATCTGCAGCTTGCCTTCGTAGGTGGCCGACACTTCGTCGAGGATCGGGGCGATCATCTTGCAGGGACCGCACCACTCGGCCCAGTAGTCGACCAGCACGGGCTGGCTGGACTTGAGAACGTCGGCTTCGAACGAGGAATCGGAGATGTGCTTGATCAGGTCGCTGGCCATGGATGTGTCCTTGTGCGCGGAGAGTTTCGGTGCAGCTAAAGTGCTGGTCATTGTGACAGAAACCAAGGGACGGGGTGGCCTGCGCCACGCTATGGCGCCGATAGCAAAAGCCCTCGGCGCGCCGCCCCGCCACGCCCCTCGAACCCCGCGACAAAACCCATGAACGAAGGCCATCCCGTCCAGGCCCTGTGGTGCGACCCCGCCGACGGCGTGGTCGCGCGCATCGCCCGCGCGATCGCCGAGCGCGGGGTGCACGCGGCGCGCACCGTGGTGCTCGTGCCCTATGCGCAGCTGATGGGCGTGGCGCACGCCATGTGGTCGCGCTGCGGCCCCGCGGGCTTCGCGCCGCGCTTCGAGACCACGCACAACTGGGCGCGCAGCATCGAGGGCTTCCTGCCCACCGGCTACGACATCGCGTTCGACATGGCGCGCGACCTCGTCACCGCCCAGGGCCTGCTGTCGCAGGCCGGCTTCGCCGCCGAGCGCTTCGCGCTGGCCGGGCGGGTGGTCGAGCTGGCCTACCAGCTCGCGCCGCTCGCGGCCGCGCAGACGCCCGAGGCGCGCGGTGGCGAGTGGGCGCAGCGCGCGGCCCGCGTGGCCGAGGCGGGCAGCGAATCCGAGTGGTTCCGCACCGAGAGCGCGCTGATCCGCGTCGCCGTCGCCTGGGCGGCGAACTCGAGCTACGCCACCGACGTGCTGCTGCGCGAGGACGTGCGCGCGCAGGTCGATGCGCTGATCGCGCTCGAAGGCTTCCAGACCGACCCGCTGACGCGCGCGCTCTGCGAGCGCTGGGGCGGGCGCGCGCTGCATCTCTCGCTGGTGCCCGCGGCTGCGACGGCCGCGGCGGTGGCGGCGCACGAGGCCGTGGACGCCGAGGACGAGGCCCAGCGCGCTGCGGCGTGCGTGCTGCGGCAGCTGGCCGAGGGCCGCGCGCCGGTGGCGCTGGTCGCGACCGACCGCGCGCTCACGCGCCGCATCGGCGCCCAATTGCAGGCCCAGGGCATCACGGCGCACGACGAGACCGGCTGGAAGCTCTCGACCACGCGCGCCGCCGCCACCGTGATGAGCGCGCTGCGCGCCTGCGCGCACGATGCCGGCAGCGACCAGGTGCTCGAATGGCTCAAGAGCGGCGCCGACGGCGACGCGCTGGCGGTGCAGGCGCTCGAGGCGCGGCTGCGGCGCGAGGGTGTGCGCGAATGGGCGGCCTGGTGCCTGCAGGCCGCGCGCAGCGAGCGGCCGCAGGACGTGGCCCTGCTGCCGTTCACCGAGGACGTCGAGGCCCGCCGCATGGCCATGGCGCGTTCGCGTCCGCTCGCCGACTGGCTGCGCGCGCTGCGCGAGCTGCTCGAGGCGGGCGTGCAATGGGAGGCGCTCGCGGCCGACATGGCCGGCGCCAAGGTGATCGACGCGCTCTGGCTCGATGCCGGCGCCCATGGCGAGGAGGGCGACTTCCCCGGCGGGCGCCACACGCTCGCCGAGTTCACCGCCTGGGTGCGCGACGTGCTCGAGGACGCGAGCTTCGTCCCGCCCGCGGGCAGCGAGACGCCGCTCGTCGTGGTGCTGCCGCTGCACCAGCTGCTCGGCCGCGCCTTCGGCGCCGTCGTGATTCCCGGCTGCGACGACCGCCGCCTGCCGGCCTCGCCCGAGCCGCCCGGCAGCTGGAGCGCGGCGCAGCGCGCCGAGCTGGGGCTGGCCTCGCGCGAGACGCTCGAGGCCGCGCAGCGCTCGGCCTGGGCGGCGGCGCTGTGCAATCCCTGCTGCGAGGTGCTGTGGCGCCAGTCCGATGCGAGCGGCGAGCCGGTGCGGCCGAGCCCGCTGGTGCAGGCGCTCCAGCTCGACCACCTGCTGCAGCCCGCGGCCGATCCGCGCCCCGCGCGCGAGGTGCCGCTGCAACCGACGGCGGTGCCGGCGCCGTCGGGCGCGCTGCTGCCGCTCGCCAGCGTCTCGACCAGCGTCTACGAGGACCTGCGCCGCTGCCCCTACCGCTTCTTCGCGCTGCGCCAGCTCGGCCTGCGCAGCGCCGACGAGCTCGATGCCGAGGTCGACAAGCGCGACTTCGGCAACTGGCTGCATGCGGTGCTCGGCCATTTCCACGAAGCGCTGCAGGCCGAGCCCGGCGCCGACGCCGCGCGGCGCGGCGCGTTGATCGCCGCGGCCGCCGAGCGCGCGACGCGCGAGTTCGGGCTGTCGGACGCCGAGTTCCTGCCCTTCGCCGCGGCCTGGCCGGCGGTGCGCGACGGCTACCTGCAATGGCTCGCGGGCCATGAGGCGGGCGGCGCCGTGTTCGAGCAGTCCGAGCCCTGGAAGGAGCAGCCGCTCGGCGGTTTGCGGCTCGTGGGCCGGCTCGACCGCATCGACCGGATGCCCGACGGCCAGGCCTTCGTGATCGACTACAAGACGGAATCGGCGGCGCTCACCAAGGAGCGCGTGAAGGACCCCGCCGAGGACACGCAGCTCGCCTTCTATGCCGCGCTGCTGGCCGACGACACGCTGCGCGCGGCCTACGTCAACGTGGGCGAGAAGTCCTCGGGCACGCAGACGGTGGAGCAGCCGCTGGTGGTGCCCGCGCGCGATGCGCTGGTGGCCGGCATCATCGACGACTTCACGCGCATCGCCGAGGGGGCGCCGCTGCCGCCGCTCGGCGAGGGCGCCGTGTGCGAGTACTGCGCGGCGCGCGGGCTCTGCCGCAAGGATTTCTGGACCGAGCCCGGCGCGGAGGACGCGGCATGAACGGCGCCGCCTACGAGCACAACGGCCGCCGCGTCGCGCGCGAGGCCTTCTACACCGTCGCCTGCGACCCGCGGCGCTCGGTCGCGGTCGAGGCCTGCGCGGGCGCGGGCAAGACGTGGATGCTGGTCTCGCGCATCCTGCGCGCGCTGCTCGAGGAGGGCGAGTCGGCCTGCGAGCCGCACGAGATCCTCGCGATCACCTTCACCAAGAAGGCGGCCGGGGAGATGCGCGAGCGCCTCGACCAGTGGCTCGAGCGCTTCGCGCAGTGCGGGCCCGACGAACTCGTGGCCGAGCTCGTGATGCGCGGCATGGCCCCGGTGGCGGCTGCGGCCGCCGTGCCGCGCCTGCAGGGCCTCTACCGGCGCCTGCTCGACGGCGGCCGGCCGGTGCAGTTCCGCACCTTCCACGCCTGGTTCGCGGGCCTGCTGCGCAACGCGCCGCTCGCGGTGCTGCGCGAACTCGGCCTGCCGGCGAACTACGAGCTGCTCGAGGACGACGCCGAGGCGCGCGCGCGCACCTGGCGCCCGTTCTTCGAGGCCGTGACCGCCGACCGCGAGGCGCTGGCCGACTACTACGCGGTGGTCGCCACCTACGGCCGCTCGCAGACCGCCAAGGCGCTCGGCGAGGCGCTCACGCGCCGGGTCGAGTTCTCGCTCGCCGACCCGGCCTTGGCGGTGCAGCATTTCGCCGAACGGCATCCCGCGCTCGCGGGCCTCGAGGAACCCACCGACGCCCTCGGCGGCGACAGCGCGCGCCGCCGCTGGCTCGACCGCGCCGCCGCGCTCGGCCGCGAGGCCAACAAGACGCCGCAGAAGGCGGCCGAGGCGATCATCGACGTGTTCGGCAGCGGCGCGCCCGCGCGCGAGTCGCTCGCGGCCGCGCTCGCCCACCTGCGCAAGAACTTCTTCGTCGCCACCGAGGACCGGCTCAACCGGAACCTGCAGAAATACCCCGCCGCACAGGAGGCCGAGGCCGAGCTGCAGACGCTCTGCGCGGCCCAGGCGCAGCATGCGGCCTGGCTCTACCAGCAGCGCATGACGCGCCTCACGCGGCTGCTGCTCGACGCCTTCGCCGGGGTCAAGCGCGCGCACGGCTGGGTCGACATGAACGACGTCGAGCAGGCCGCGCAGCTGCTGCTCGGCCAGTCGGCGCTGTCGGGCTGGGTGCAGGAGCGGCTCGATGCGCGCATCGCGCACCTGCTGATCGACGAGTTCCAGGACACCAACCCGCTGCAGTGGCAGGCGCTCTACGGCTGGCTCAGCGCCTACGTCGGCGCGGGCGGCAGCGCGCCGCGCGTGTTCATCGTCGGCGATCCGAAGCAGAGCATCTACCGCTTCCGCCGCGCCGAGCCGCAGGTCTTCATCGCGGCCAAGAAGTTCGTGCGCGAAGGCCTGGGCGGCGAGCTGCTCAACTGCGACCACACGCACCGCAACGCGCAGGCCGTGGTGGGCCTGGTCAACCAGGCGATGCTCACGGCGCAGCAGGCGGGCGAGTTCGACGGCTACCGGGCCCACACCACCGAACGCCGCGACGAGGGCGAGCTGCTCAAGCTGCCGCCCATCGAACGCGACGCGCTCGACGGCGGCGAGGAGCCCGAGGCCGCGCCGCCCGACGACGGCGCGCTGCGCTGGCGCGACAGCCTCGTCACGCCCCGCGTGCTGCCCGAGGAGCAGCTGCTGCAGAAGGAATGCGAGCAGGCCGCGCGCTGGATCGCGCAATGCATCGCCGACGGCACCGCGCCGCGGCAGATCATGGTGCTCGCGCGCCGCCGCAGCCGGCTCTCGGCGATGCAGGACGCGCTGCGCCGGCACCACATTCCCGTGCAGCAGCCCGAGAAGAACGAGCTGCACGAGGCGCCCGAGGTGCAGGACGTGGTGGCGCTGGTCGACGCGCTGGTCTCGCCCGCGCACGACCTCTCGCTGGCGCGCGCGCTCAAGTCGCCGCTGTTCGGCATCGGCGACGACGCGCTGGTGCAGCTGGCCCTGCGCCAGCGCGCGCAGCCCGGGGCGAGCTGGTTCGGCCTGATCCAGAAGGGCGAGGACCTGCCGCAGGAACTGGTCGAGGCCGGCGTCCGGCTCAAGCGCTGGCAGCGCTGGCTCGCGACGCTGCCGCCGCACGATGCGCTCGATGCGGTCTTCCACGACGGCGACGTGCTCGCGCGCTTCGGCGCCGCCGTGCCGCCCGAGATGCGGCAGAGCGCGCTCGCCAACCTGCGCGGGCTGCTTGCGGCCTCGCTCGAGATCGAGGGCGCGCGCTTCGTCACGCCCTACGCGCTGGTGCGTGCGCTGCGCGCGGGCGGCGTCAGGGCGCCCGCGGTGGCGGTGCCCGATGCGGTGCAGCTGCTCACGGTGCACGGCGCCAAGGGGCTCGAGGCCGACACCGTGCTGATGCTCGATTGCGATGCGCCGCCGCCGCGCGCCCAGACCATGGGCGTGCTCGTCGAATGGAAGGGCGGCGACCCTGCGCCGACGCGCTTCGTGTTCCTCGCCAGCGAACGCACGCCGCCGGGCTGCGCCTCGACGCTGCTCGAGGAGGAGCAGCGCGCGCGTCACCGAGAGGAGCTCAACGGCCTCTACGTGGCGACCACGCGCGCGCGCGAGCGGCTGGTGCTGTCGTCGGTGCGGCCCGCGCGCGTCTACGAAGGCAGCTGGTGGATGCGGCTCGCGCCGGCCTGCGCGCCGGTCGCGGCCGATGCGCCGCTGCTCGCGCGCCCGGTCGGCCGCGGCGAGGCCGGCTTCGTCCTGAGGCAGATGCCGTCGCTGCCCGTGGGCTTCGCCGCGCCGGCGGCCGCGCGAAAGGCCTCGGCCGCCACCGCCGACGCGCGCGCCGCCGCCTTCGGGCAGGCCATGCACCGGCTGCTCGAATGGGCCGTGCCGGGCCAGCCGCTCGCGCCCGCGCACGTGCGCGCAGTGGCGCGCGAGTTCCTGCTCGATCCGCAGCAGGCACGCGGCGCTGCGGCCTTGGCCGAGCGCATCCGCGCGGGTGCGGGCGCCTGGGTGTGGGACGATCGCAGGATCGACTGGCACGGCAACGAAGTCACGCTGGTGCACGAGGGCGAGACCCTGCGCATCGACCGGCTCGTGCGCGAGCGCGACAGCGGCGCCTGGTGGATCCTCGACTACAAATCGGCCGCGCGGCCCGAACGCGACGCGGCGCTGATCGCACAGATGCAGCGCTACCGCGCGGCCGTGCGGCATGCCCATCCCGGTGCCACGGTGCGCGTCGCGTTCCTCACCGGGCAGGGCGAACTGGTGAATCTCGAATGACTGTCTCTTCCACCGTCGCCGTGATCGGCGGCGGACCCGCCGGCCTGATGGCCGCCGACCTGCTGAGCGCCGCGGGCGCGCAGGTGCACCTGTACGACGCGATGCCCTCGGTCGGCCGCAAGTTCCTGCTCGCGGGGCGCGGCGGGCTGAACCTCACCCACAGCGAACCCTTCGATGCGTTCGCCGCCCGTTTCGGCGAGCGCCGCGCGCAGCTCGAGCCGATGCTCCGCGCCTTCGGGCCGCAGCAGGTGCGCGAGTGGGCCGCGGGGCTCGGCATCGAGACCTTCGTCGGCACCTCGGGCCGCGTGTTTCCGACCGACATGAAGGCCGCGCCGCTGCTGCGCGCATGGCTGCACCGGCTGCGCGCCGCGGGCGTGCAGTTCCACATGCGCCACCGCTGGCTCGCCGACGAGGCGGTCGACGCGGGCGCGCTGCGGTTCTCCACGCCGCAGGGCGAGGCGACGGCGAGGGCGGACGCGGTGGTGCTCGCGCTCGGCGGCGCCAGCTGGGCGCGGCTCGGCTCCGACGGCGCGTGGGTGCCGGGGCTGCAGGCGCGCGGCATCGAGGTCGCGCCGCTCGCGCCCGCGAACTGCGGCTTCGACGGCAGCGGCTGGACCGCGCATTTCGCGGACCGGTTCGCGGGCCAGCCCTTCAAGTCGGTCGCGATCTCGTTCACCGACAGCCGGGGTCGCCGCTTCGCGCGCAAGGGCGAGTTCGTCGCGACCGCCACCGGCATCGAGGGCAGCCTGGTCTATGCCGCCTCGGCCCTGCTGCGCGACGAGATCGCCGCGCACGGCAGCGCGACGCTGCTGCTGGACCTGCTGCCCGACCGCAGCGCCGAGCAGGTGCAGGCGGCCGTCGCGCATCCGCGCGGCGCGCGTTCGCTCGGCAGCCACCTCAAGAGCCGCCTCGGGCTCGAGGGCATCAAGACCGGCGTGCTGCACGAGGTGCTCGACCGCGAGGCGATGCACGACCCGGTGCGGCTCGCCGCCACGATCAAGGCGGTTCCGCTGCGCCTCGTGGCGCCGCGCCCGATCGACGAGGCGATCAGCACCGCGGGCGGCGTGCGCTTCGAGGCGCTCGACGAGCGGCTCATGGCGCGCGCGGCGCCGGGCGTGTTCGTGGCCGGGGAAATGCTCGACTGGGAAGCGCCGACCGGCGGCTACCTGCTGACCGCCGCGATGGCGAGCGGCGCGGCGGCGGCGCGCGGGGTCATCGAAACCCTGGGTTCCGGAGGCGCCGCGGCCGATTGACCGTCAGGTGTTGTCCTTGAGGGTCGTCGTGCCGCCGTTGGCCTTCACCGAGGCGATGCCGATCTCGCGCGACGGCTCCGAGGCATACATCTGGCTCGTGCCGATGACCTGGTGGTTCGCGGATTTCAGATTGAAGTAGAACCGGCCGTCCGAGGCGGTCTTCTTGTCGTAGCGTTGGTCGAGCGCGCAGTTGTCCTGCACGGAGGCGATGCCGTTCTGCGCCGAGTTCTTTCCGGCGTACTGCTCGCTGCGCAGGATGCTCTCGCCGTTGCCGGCCTTGAGGGTGAAGAAATACTGACCGTTGTCGCTCTTGCTCAGTTCAAACCAGCCTGCCATCGGAATGCTCCCGTAGGTATGGAGAACATGGTTCTCCGTCAGATTCAGGATCGAATCAGCGGGGAGACTAGCGCGCGCGTGGCAAATCATGCTCTCGGCGGTGGAGAGATCCTCCGGTCAGGAGCAATTGTTCACGGATGCAAGCTCGGTCGCGAGAGTGCGAAGTACGCACGCATCGCATGGAGAGTCGAATCGGACCATCCAACTATTCCTCCCGTTGCCTACTCATCGCCGAAGTAGTCTGGATCGATCTTTTGCACCGTGTAAGTAGCAACCTGACTTACGCCGACGCCGAAGTCCATCAGCAAATCAGCGAGCTTTTCACCATCAATCAATACGAGCTTTTTCTGTTGAAGACGCTTTGCAAAGTCAGTTGCATCTTTGGTGAATTTTGACGTAGTGATCAGCACACCCTTCTGTGCTCCATGACCCTCTAGACTGCCTGTGAAGTTTCTAACTTCCGGGCTACCAACTGGATATTCCCATCGTTTGGCCTGTAAATAGACGATGTCCAGACCTAGGCGATCTTCTTTGATGATCCCGTCAATCCCGCCGTCGCCACTCTGACCGATCGCTTGACCAGCGTCAGCGCGCGAGCCTCCATAGCCCATAGCAATCAAAAGATCGACAACTAGCTTCTCAAAGAATGCGGGCGACTCCTTGCGAATGCTATTCAGGAGACTCTGCGCAAGCTGCCGCCTTAGGAGTTGATAGGTGCTTTCAAGCTGTTCTTCTGGACTCTGCGCCGATAGCGGCTCAACCTGCAATGATTCCGCTGTCGGCTGATCTTGGTTCGACCCTGAGCGATTTTTGAATTCCAGGTACTCGGGGTATCGCTCTAAAAACTTTTGATCGATTCGTGCAGGAGGCTTGAGCAGCAGCTGCTTTCCTCTTTCATTTATTCGAAACACACCTCGACCCGTTACGTCAAGAAGCTTGGCCTGTCCCAGATACACGCGAGCCCAATAGACCCGATTCTTGAACCGCGTCTCTCTACCGCTTGGCAGTAGTTCGCTCATGTCCTCCATACTCAAGCCGAACGACCGTCCCAGCAAGTCCATAAGCTCGCTAATGCGATGCTCCTTTCCGTCAGCGATATGCTGGAGAAATGGCAGCATGAAATCTTGAAACGGAGGTACGGCCACGCTTGATCCTTCAGGCTGGTTGTCCTGCTCTTCGCAAACTGGGATTCTCAGAACATGGGTAGCACGCCGTAGAGCAGATCCTCGCAAGGGGCTATTGCGAGAAGCGCCCTAATACCCGGCGTTGGTTCCGATCTTAGCGGCGTCACGCCGCGCTTTCCGTCATACAGGAGCAGGCGCCGCCGGCAGAATGAAAGGTGATAGGTTCCAACGGGGCCAAGCTCGCGCGTCCAGAGCGCATCGGATCGCGCGTAGGCGACGAGAGCGTGGGATTCGCGTCATCAAAAAGAGAAAACGGAATTCCGGAAAAGTTGACGAGCCTTACTCCAAGAGTGCTATGCCGTTGATTTCATTGAAGAAATTGCGGGTGCTGCACCATTAGGTTCGGCAGCAAGTGCTACAGCGCCGATGACCCCCAAATTATGGCAGCAGTCCAGGGCTCGATGGGAAAAACGAGGCCGAGACTGCTCTCAACTGCTAGCCCCGCGCCACCTCTCTGATTCTGGTTGTCAACATATCTTCTGCATCGGAACCTTTGCCAGCAAGCCGAGCTTCAAGGCATCCGAGCAGGTCATCATCAAAAATCGGAAGTACAAGGCCGCGTTGTTCCTTGTATATATCGTTGCAGCGTGCAAATAGCGCGTCACGCCTGGTCGCGTCCCGGCATAAAAGTAATCCGACTCGTCCCCGATTTGGCGAGAATCTTCCGGTAAGCTGGTCCAACTCTGGATTTTTTACATCGTTTGTGTAATTTTTGCACTCGACTAATATCCATTGGCAGTTCAATTGGAACTGGTTTTGAAGTCGTGCAAAAACCCCGGAAGTTGCGGCATTGTCGAAGGTGAGGTCAATTCTTCTGCGTCCATCGTTGATCTCCACTTCAACGTCTGGGCACACTAGATTAGGGTAGAAAAGAATCTCCAAGATTCCGACTATGGCGCGGTGATAGCGGGAGGCATCGTCATTGCCTGGCGCAATCTCTTTTAATTGGGTGATTAGGTGCTCAATTACTTCTTCAAGGTTGATGGAGCCAAAATCTTCGTCGGTAAGGGATTTTTGGTCAATTTGATGATCCGAACGAAATTTTTTAAAGAGGTCCGGATGAGCCTGTACAAAGGTTGCTAGGTAGTCTTTATCAAAAGGAGCTTCTGCCTCTAGGCTCTTCTTCGTAACATATGGAGTATCGTCAGCCCGGTACTGAACTAAAGCAGAACCCAGCTTCAGATGCTCATTCTGCAAGTATTCGAGTAGGTATTGTCGATGGAAGCGCGACGGGGTGTAGCGTTTAGCGAAAGATACGATTCCTTTAGGAACCAGCAATATCTTCCGCTGATTAATTACGAGCATATCGGTGTACCCCGTTTGCCAGGATCGGGATGCCGCGTCCCAATAGAAGCCGCTTGGGACATTAGAAGTCAGGCCTATCCCCCAAAGCTTGCATTGACTTTGGGTGTAGTTTATGAGGTGCCAACGAATAATGTTGGTTGTCATGTCCGAGATTTTGTCTTTGTCAACCCCAAAAACAAAAACCCGAAAATCTTCAAGTTGTTCAACTAGGCCGGATTGAACTGCTTTGCTCTCTAGGATGCTTTGAAAAATTCGATCTGCATCGGACGAGTTTACGCCACGCCCTTGAGGTTTGCCTTTGGAGAGGCCTAGGCAAGTTTCGTTTGGCTCCTCTAAATGCGAAAAAAGAGCGCGCGCTTTCTCGTTGTTCCCAGAGTTTATGAGCCCAATGAAAAAGGAAAAGAAGCTTCGAATTGTGCGGGAGGCCCGTATGGAGAAGTCGTCGCGCCGCATTCCCAGAAAATACGGATCTAAAAACAAGGGAATGTCGTGATCGGTATCTATGTCAATGAAATCTAGTTCGAACTGGCTTTTTTCCAATTGGAATTGTTCGCTGATTTTCATGCGTCCCGCCAATGTAATGTCTGTAACTCTATGCTAACTTTGGGTTAGAGTTTTTCCATAGTGTTAACACTATGAAACTCTCACCGGTGGCTAGTCGTGGGCGGGCGTAATGAGCGGTCTGTAGGGGCGTGCGAACAAGCACAGTGAACCCTTATCGAGGTCCTGGACGTGAACAAGAAAACAGTTGCTCCATAAGACCCCGCCAACCGAGTCGCAGTGCGGCACTAGTCTGCAGTTGAGTTTATGAAGCAATGAAGCGCTGAGATCACTCGTCTCCGTATCCATCCTCGCGACAACGGTGTCGGCGTCTGAATTCCTCCAGTTGACTCCAATAGTCGGGAGTAGCAGGGGCCGTCACGTCGTCTTCGCTGACAACGCAAGGATGGGCAGCTCCAGCCGGTAGGCGCTTCCGCAAGTAGTGTTCCTGCCGAGCGCGGATCATTTGCTTGAAAGGATCGGTAGCCGAGTTGTAGGGACGACCGTTGCGGAGGGCTCGCCGGGTGGCTGCTCTTCGTGCTGCCGCCGCCAACGCCTCTGCGTTTTGTACCTTTCGCGCTTGGCGGTCTGCCTCGTTAGGTGGGCTTGCGAGTCCGTAGGACTGCTTGATGCCACTTCTAATTCTGCGTTGGCGCTCGGCTTCCGAGGCGTATCGCTGTGCCTTGGTTCTGGCCCGGAGATGGGAAAGGTATTCCCGGTGGCACTGGTGACAGCGCGGCCGATAGTAGGAGCGCTGCCATGGGTAGCGGTTTGGTTCTCCCCTGCGGGTCGGGAAGTTGTTGGCTGACAGCAGCAACGAGGAGCCACAAGTCCCGGCGCATACGCGGTACTCGGGGAGACATTCGGGATGATCCATGGAGCGGTGGAAAGGCGTGAGGGTCACAGCGGCCGGAGGAGACCGTTGAGGCGTGACAGAGGAAGAGGCCGCGAGCAGGCGGCGGCGTGACTTGTGCCCCTTTGCGGGGCTTGTAGGCGGTCTTCGAGCAGGGGGAATGCCGGGAGGTACTAGGACGGCCCGGAAACCACCGGATCGTGGCTGCTCCCATGTGTGCGCAGGCGTGTCCTTCAGCGGGACACCCGTTGGGCGGCGGGTTCAAGAACTGAGATGCGCGCGTCTGTAATGACGCTCGACCCGTCGTGCGCCTGCTGTGCCTCAGAACGTACCTGCGCCGAACTATCGGGCAAGCAGAGCGACGGAGGCCCCCAGGGCGACTGCGCAAGGCATCGCCACCCAAGGAAACCAAGGCTTGCCAATGAGCGAAGGACGGGGGCGCATCTGCTCTGTGCTGAGTTGGAGGGTTTGCTCCATCAACTCCCGAATGTGCACATCGATTTGTCGCAGGTCGTCGCGTTTCATGCTCACATCCTAGCGTCCTGCTAGATGCTGGAAATGTCTGAAAACGACCGAATACGGACACCACAACCAAGCGTGTTCAAAAAATAGCTTGACCTAAATTCGTACATGCCACATGATTCGGACTACCTTTTCGTACAGGAACTATCCATGTCCCGTGTCTTCGCCTATTACCGCGTCTCGACCTCCGAACAGAGCACCGATAACCAGCTACAGGAGATTGCTGCGGCCGGCTTCTCGGTTCAGGCTTCCCGAGCCATCGTCGAGACCGTCTCGGGTTCCGTGCCCGCCTCGGAGCGCCAGGGTTTCGGAAAGCTCCTTGACAAGCTGGAGGCCGGGGACGTGCTGGTGGTCACCAAGCTTGACCGCTTGGGCCGGAATGCCATGGACGTTCGGGCTACCGTAGAGGCCCTCACGGGGCTCGGGGTCCGGGTGCATTGCCTAGCGCTCGGCGGCGTGGACCTAACGAGCCCAGCGGGCAAGATGACCATGGGCGTCATCGCAGCCGTTGCAGAGTTCGAGCGCGACCTACTGATCGAGCGGACCCAAGCTGGCCTGTCGCGTGCGAAGGCGGAGGGGAGGGCGCTAGGACGCCCCTCGGCGCTATCGGCCGCTCAGGTCCAGGAGGTCGGGAGGCGCCTTGTCGCAGGAGAGGCTATTGCCGCCATCGCTCGCGCCATGGGCACCAGCCGCCAGACGATCATGCGAGCGAGAGATGCCATGCACTAGGCGGCGAGGACTCCGCGCTCCCAAGCCGGCCAAAGCGCCGGCTCTTTTATGCCCGTGCGGTCCCGGGTCTCTGACGTTCTCCCGGCCGGTTGCACCCACCCCACGGGGGGCGCCCTAGGCAGGCGGCGGGCGTCAGCACTGTCCGCGGATTTTTGGGAAAAATTTCAGCCGATAGTCCCGGGTAAGCCGGTGCTCGCCGGTTCTCCAAAGGTGGCATGCTCACCCTTCACAAACAGGAGGCGGAGCATGTCCGATGGACTGGTTGCGGCGCTAGTCGCCGGGTTCGTAGCGATCACGGTAGCGTGGCTCACGCAGTTCGTCGCTGAGGCCTATAAGAGGCACAGGGATGGCTCGGCAGTAGCAGCGGCCATCGCGGGCGAGATGGCGTCCTATGTCCCGGCATGGCCCCAATTAATGGCTACTTTTGAGGTGTGGATTAAGCTGCTTCAGAAAGGCCAGCGCGATCAGATTAGCTTAAGACCCTTTAAGCGGCCAGAGGACATGGTGATCGACGAGATGGTCCCCAAGCTCGGGCTACTTACAACGAAGCAGGTTGAGGATGTTGTGTCCGCCTACTCGAATATTCGCGCGTTCCGTGATGCCTTGATGGCTGTGACAACGGAGCATCAAAGCATGTCGGATGCAGAACTGAACACGCGGATACTCGCGATGATTTCGTCTCTGGATCGTGCACGGGTCGCAGGCGAGCGAGTGCTGCCCGAGCTGCACAAGCGGGCCGAAGCTCCGTTCTGGCCCTGGGCTTCCAAGGCCCGCATCGTTGGCCTGGCTACTCTCTGTGGTCTCCTCTTATGGTTTGGGGCTTCCCTTGTGCGCGTGGAGAACCAACGATATGCACTCGAAGTGGGGCTCTGCAAGAGCGACCCCCTGAAGCTAGCCGAGGGCGCGAAGTGCCTGAAGGCCGTCGAGTCGCGAAACACCTGGTGGTGGCACCTCCTGCACGCACTTCGCGGCTCCTGAAAAGGCTCGCTGGCAAAGTGTTCTTGTAGCTTGTTTCGTCTCAGCTCAATCGCGCCGGGGCAGTCTGGACTGCTCGTCAAGCGCGAGAGGGGGCCAGGAAGCTCGACCGGTTTGATGGAAAAACTCCAATAGACCACCCGGCCTCGGCGCAGAAGGCCCCTTCGCGGCCAATGCCTCTGCGGCCTCCCGAAACTTCTTACGAGCGCGGCGAGCAGTAGTCAAACAGTTTTTGCACGTGCGCATAAACCCATCAGGAGCACCGTAGTGGCGCTTAAAGCTCGTGAGTGGCTTCGGCTTGTTGCATGTTCGGCATGTTCGGCAGGGCGACGAAGAGGCTGCAAGTGGCTCATGCGGAGAAGGAGGTGCCGGTGTGGACAGGAGGACCAACATGTCTTCTAGCGAGAGGTGATGCGGCTTTCCCCGAACCTCTGCATAGGCATCATCTCCGATGGTGTGGACGCGGCTCAGGTCTATGCCGGGCCACCCGACGAGCTTGGCGTGGTCATCCGAAGAAAGCGAGACCTCATGGCCTTCGATGGTGATGAGAGTTACGGTATTCATTGGTTCGTTGGGCTGACACGACCGGCCGAAGCCG
The DNA here is from genome assembly GCA_966095775.1 of uncultured Variovorax sp. Lineage (GTDB taxonomy): Bacteria > Pseudomonadota > Gammaproteobacteria > Burkholderiales > Burkholderiaceae_C > Variovorax. The sequence continues at coordinate 22,718 of CBHTTS010000020.1, forward strand.
ATCCCGATGGTTCAAAGGTGAAGGACTCAGCAGCGACGGCGGGCTCTGCGAGGCTTGGAGTTCATTGCAAGGCGACGGGCTGCGTCTTCTCGGCGCCGCTGCTCGACTCGCAGCGCAGCGTCAGGGTCGTTGAAATGAGTTGCCATTGCTTCGTCCGCTCCCACGGCGTAGGTCAGCGCCACGACCTCAACCGGCAGGCAGTGCTTCTCGGCCGTCTCTGCGATCACCCGCTGGCGATGCTCAGCGGCGCGATTGCTGCCGTAGTAGGTGTGCTGTGTCCGCCGCTCAATTTCGCGATCCGCTGCGATGAGGTGAGCACGGGCAAACGCAAGAGCAGCGGAGGCTCCCGGATTCGCCCCGTAGGCCCCCGTTCTGCGGATCGAGGGAATGACTTCTTTGGTCACCCAGCGGCGAAAGCGCACGGCACTCTCTAGGCGCGAGCCGAAGATCAAGGCGTATAGCCCCGGCTCGTTGATAAAGATCGGGGCGACGCCGGGCAAACCGAGCGCCACGCTCTGTTTGTCCTCGGCCTCGACGTGTTCCCGGATTGCTTCGGCTGTGTTGCTGTACCCCAAGGCTCTGGCCGCATCAGCAGCGTGGAACCAGGGCTCCCCATCGTGCTGAAGGGTGCGAACGGCGTAGGTTTCGAATGTGAAAGGGAGGAGAGCAGTCGTAGTCATTGCGTGTTGTGTCTTGAGAGGGCCGCTCAGTAGAGGCGGCATGTTCCGTCCGCACCCCGTGGGTTCGGATCGGAAAGAAAAAAGCCGCCGACCTTGGAGTGAAACGGCGGCGAGGTGAGGGCAATGGTGGGGCGACGCTAGTCGCCCATACCCTTGGTCCCAGTGGCCCATGGGAATGCCCGCCGCTTGAAGATGTTCTCGAGCGCTTTGCGGGTCGCTGCATCCGTGTGCTTCTCAGCTATCCATACCTCCTTCTCGGCAGTGAAGTACCTAGAGGTTGTCCCGGCAGCAATTCCTGCGAGGTCCCCGGTGAGCTTGTTGCTGCTGGCCTTGAGATCCAGGGCGGCTGAGGCGAGGGCGTCGGCGTTCTGGGTCTGCAGCGCGGCGATCTGCGAGCGGTTGCTGCTGATGGCGTTCGTCAGGCTCGTGTCGATGCGCGAGAAGTCCTCGGCAGCGGCGGCGCTGATGTTGATGGCGTTGGCTTCCAGAGAGGGACCGTCTTGCGCGGCGAGCACGCGGGCCATGGAGAGCTGACGGGCCGCCGCGCGGGTGCGGTCGGTCTGCTTCTCGAACGCCTGGGCAGCAGCGGCGCGGTCGTTTTCCTGCGCGACGCGGTAGCCCTCGGCAGTATTTCGGTTGTTGGCCTCGGCCTGCGCCATGATGGCGGAGTCTTGGCCTTGCTTCGCCGCGACCGCTCCGACCGCCGAGACGGCGGTGGAGGCCAGCAGCGCGATGGTTGTGGGTTCACACATTGCGGAAATGGGGAAAATTGTGAGGCTCGGTCAATCGGAGGTCGCTAATGTGCGACTCTCCGCCGGGATCACCAGCGGTTGACCGATCTGCGGAGACTCGCCGAGCGGAACGTTTTCGTGAACGACGTACTCGCTGAAGAAATGTCCTGGCAGGCGGCCTCGGTCCTTCTCCACATTGGTGCCTAGAGCGACCACGTTGCCGCTCCTGCGGTCGCAAAAGACGACGAGGGAGGTTGGCATGCCTAGCTCGCTCGCGGCGTCTGGCCGGTCCTCAGGACGCACCGCAAGGCTTTTGCCCTTGAAGAAAGACAGGAAGTGGTTGGATCGCATCGCGTGCCTCTGAATCAATTGGTTCCGTTCGCGTACGCGCGTGGATCGCTCGCGCTGATGGTTTCAGACTGGTGGTAGCCCCGACCAGCGGGGCTGCTGGGAGCTGCTGCTGCTTCTGCGCGATTGCCGGATACCTCGAAACGAGATGCGGAATCCGCGAGGCGTTCTGCCGCTTGGACCGTGGTCTCGCCTGGGCGTTGGTAGTGCTCCGCTAGATTGCGTGTATCACCAGAGTAGAGCGATACAGCCAGGGTTTCCTCCGCCTGCATGGCGCTTAGGCGGGCTGCTCGTTCCTGTTCAACGTTAGCGAATCGGGGCATCCTGAAGGGGGCGGAGACTTGTTTCCCCTGTGAGAACTCGGCCACCGCCCCGGTGTCCATGATCTCTTCTTTGCCGGTGATGGGATTAATGCGCTTCTCTTTGAGCGGCAGGATGACGGTGTTTCCAGATTTCATCTTTAAGCTTTTCGTTAGGTCTAGTGGTTCGTGCTCCGGCTCCATCCGTAATGGCGACCAGTGCCTTCTGCTGGTGCAACGGTGAGCGGTCCAGGCGGGGCAGGCAGGAGCACCGACTGCGCCACACGCTCTGCCTCCGCGACCCTCATCCGCAGCGCGTTCATAGCTGTGCCCAGGGCGACCCCCGGCTCGCCGCTGAGTCCAGCGCGGAGGTAACGTAGCTGGTCCCCGATGCTCAATCGATGGTGCGAGGGGATCCCAGCATCGGTCAGGAACGCATCAAGGCGCTCAACGGCCTCTTGGGCTGTGATGCGCAGGCTGTGAAGGTCATCGCTATATGCCCTCAGCCAGTCGCGGACGGCCACAAGGTGCGTCCAGTTCTCGAACTCGGGGGTGTCGGCGTAGACCTCAATAGAGCCGAGCTCCTTGGGCAGCTTGGCGACCGGGCGGTCGCTCGACTCATGAATGTAGAGTTTCGGTGCGAGTGCGGCATCCGTCTCGGCTTTCAAGGCAAGTGCGGCGCGGGCACGGGCTTCCCTCGGGCTCTCAGGAGGAGCCATCGCTGCGACCTTGACACGAAGCGAGCGAGATGCTGCGGTGCTTGACTGTTGCGCGGGGGTGCTGGGGGTTGGCTTATTCGACATGGTGTGTTCTTTCGGTGCTGGCGGGGTGGGTTTGGCCGCTGGGCGCGACGGTTCGTCGCAGCCTTTCGCGCAGCCAGGAGCCGCCGCCGAGCCTCATGAGCTTTTGCTTCTGAGCAGGGCTCAGGCGGATACATACGGGGATCAATATGTCCTCGGGCGGCAGCGTCGTGCGGTTGCGGCGCTTTGGGGGCACTGTGGTCATCGGGTTCTCCGTAGGTGCTACTGGGCGACGAGCTCGACAGGGGAGGCGGAGAGCATCTCGACAAGCGCGTTCGCGTCTTGCTCCTCGATCAGCGCCTTGCTGGCCGCCGTGAGTGTTTTGGCCAGTTTCGTCTGAGCCGAGCCCAGCGAAGCGATCAGCTCTTCTGCCTTGTCGATCGTTGGAGCAGCGGTCCACACGGGATCGGGAGGGGGCTCGTTACCTGCGAGGGCTGAAGCAACGTTCTCGGCCACAGTGCTGAAGCCAGAGGTATCGGTGAGCGCTTCCATAAACTGCACCGGAAGAAAGTCCTTGTCTCCTTGGGTCACCAGCGCATTGCCGAGCTTCATCGCCTCGACTACTGCAAGCGCTTGCGGAACAGTCAAAAGAGGAACTCCGAGGCGGTGAAACCGCCGAAGCAGTGACTTGCTTTCGTTAACGGAATCTTTGAACGCGCTCACTGCCCGCACCGCGCTTGCGGTGCTGGCCATGCGATTACTGCCGGCCGCCTCGACTGCTGCTCGGTACGCGATTACAAGCGCGGGGTTATCGTGAAGTAGGGCGTTAGCGAGGGTGGAGCCCAGGGGGGGAGGGATGTTGTCGTGCATTGAGCGGCTTTCTCTAAGGCTGAGGGATGAGCGGAATAGCGGCCCCTTTTCAGGGCTAGGCGTTGGGGCCGTCACCCTCCGTAGATTTAATTCGTGCTACGCGGATCGCACTCCGAGGCCGCAGCGCTACGGGGCGCCAGCGATTCGCAATGAACTGGTCGCGCAACGTGGTGATACGGGCGTCACCCTGGGTGGGTTTTATCGGCCTGCTGTGCGAGGCCGGACAATTGCGAAGCCCTGCCTCGACGCCTCATGGGCCATCACGAGCGCCCGTGAAGACGGCCGGGTCGTCAATCGACTGCTGTGCCACCTCGGCGGTCATGTAGCCGCCGTTACGGCGGATGGAGGGCAGAACTTCCTTGGTGACCCAGAGCTGGAAGGTCTTGGCCTCGGGCTTGCGCGAGCGCATCACTAGGGTGTACAGCCCTGCCTCGCTGATCCAGATTGAAACGGCGGTCTTGGCCCGGGGAAAGGTGCTTTGAAGGCACCAAATTCCGACCAATGTCTTCTCCCTCCACTCGGACGCTGATCTTCTTGGTCTCCAGGCCAAGAACATCGCACACGTCCTTGGCGACGAACCAGGGCTCGCCGCCGATCTCGATGGCGCGGAGTTGAAGGGCGGGGGTGAAGTTGAAGGTCTTGAGGGTCATGGGCGGCAGCGACCTACAGCCAGCCGGTGCCCCTAGAGGTCTCAGAGATAGCACTGAGACCTCAAGAGACTCTTATGACTCTCCATGTCCTCTATGTTCCATTTACCTCTGGAACTCCTGAAGTCATCATGTTGCGTAGATTTAATCCAAGACGCAGAGCGGTTACGGCGTCCAATCAGATGGTCGGGGAACAATGGCGCGGCTGGTTCCCGCAAACCGAGGGGCCAAGAAGGCCCCTGACAGCCTCGTGGAGGCACTTTTGCGCAGAGGTGAGGGGGTGGGGCGCTAAACTGCCCCTATGGCGTCCAGCGCAGTACCACGGCCGCCCGACTGGAGAGGCAACCATGGTGGAAGTGCAGAGGCTGTGGCCTGGAGGTCATGTTCCGAGCTGTCACGCCGGAAGTTGACGATGCGGGCATCTACTTCCTCTGTCCGGGCTGTGGTCACCGGACCGTCCTTGTGAACGTCGGCGGACATAAAGGCGAGACCGCCCTCGCACAGCCGGAGGAGTGAGCGCGTCGGCGCGGAAAACTTGAGGGACTAAGCGGCGAGGAGTGCGCCGGTCAGCATGCCGACCAAGGCACGCTCGACCCAGCAGTCGGAGACGCCTTCAGGTTGCCCTGGAGGTGCCATGAGGTCCAAGACCTCCAGTGCCTTGTTTGCGAGCACCAACAGCTCTGCTGGAAGGGGCGCTTCTCCTTTGACCCGCTGAACCTCGTAGCCCACGATGATCGCCGCGCGGATGACGGGCTGCTGTGCCGCTTGGTCAGCAGTGTAGGCCTGCCGGAACTGGCCGGATTCCTCCAGGGTGGCCGGCCTGTTTGGCGGCTGGGCCGGCGCCTTCGCAGTGCAGTCGAATAGCTTTGAGGCTCTGATGACCACCTTTCTCAGTTCCCGTAGCGCCGTGGCGAGCGCAGCGAACTTCTTCGGCGGTGTGCGGTTGTTCGCTTGTTCGACCACATAGGTGGCGCTCGGGCCTCGTAGCTCAATGATCAACAGCGCCGCCCGGGCGAATCCGCCTTCGCTTCTTGTGTCGTGCACCTCCAATGCTGCGCGTGGATCACCATTGGGGCCGGTGTCCCAAGTCACTCGCACCTGACGGCTCAGATGACTTTCGAGGGCAGCGGCGAACTGTTTCAACTGCGGCCCTGCGAAGGAGGCAACCCGGGGCGCTTGGCGATTACCGGGAGGCATTTACCTGCTTTGGCCGACGAGGCGCGAACTTCATGCAAGCGGAGCGGGCCACCTTCAAGGCTGCGGGGAAAGATACTCCCTCCCGTATGGCTGCACCATTTCGCGCCAAGACCGTAGCCTCGCCAGGGACGCCGGCGCCGGTAAGGATGGACACGAGCGCTGTAGGAACCGCATAGGCGTCCTCGGTGCAGATGGCGGCCCAATGTTGGCCTTCATCCGTAGAACCATACTCAGTCGTCACTGGGCGCTGGAACGCGACGGCCAATTCGTTTCGGAGGGCTTCGATGGAAGGGCGCTGCGTTTCGGGAAAGTCGGGGTGGAGTTGCTGCATGGTTGTGGCCTCGTTTGTTTGTGGAGAGGTCACTTTGTCCGATGGCCGCAAAGCTGTCGCAACACGACTTACCTACTTGAGGGACTTTCCATGCCAAGTAGCACGAATCACTCGTGAAGTACCTTCTTCTCGGCGATTCGCGCCTTGTTGAGCGCTGACGCAGACTTAGTGAGCGTCAGCCGCTGCGGAGTCTTACAACCGAAAAGTCAACCCCCCGTGTCAGGTCGTGGCGAGTTTGCTACTCGCTCGCGCGTAAGACGATGCTCCAAAAGAGGAAGCGGAAGGTTGGAGCAATCAGGATCGGTGCTCCAGCGCAGCCACTGCCGGTGCCGTAGCTCGGAGCCCTCCACCTAGAATGCGTGTGTCACGGGGGACCCATGAGCGCAGTCAAGAATCATCCGAAAGTCTTCATTTCATACAGCTGGTCAGGTCCTGAGCACGAGGAGTTCGTGAAGGAGTTAGTGACCTCGTTGCGCATACATGGCGTCGATGCCATCCTGGACAAATGGCGCCTCAAGCCAGGGCAAGACAAGTACGTTTTCATGGAGTCCATGGTCACTGACCCAGAGGTCATCAAAGTACTTGTCCTTTGCGATAGCAAGTACAAGAAAAAGGCAGACGAACGAAGCGGCGGTGTTGGCACTGAGAGCCAGATCATCTCGCAGGAGCTTTATACAAAGGTAGAGCAGACGAAGTTCATCCCAGTGGTCTGCGAGCGTGATGAGGCTGGCGAGGCGTACCTGCCGGTATTCATGAAAGGGCGCATCTATGTCGATTTGTCATCTGACGAAAAGTACGGGGAGGGTCTGGACGAGCTTCTGCGATTGATCTTCGAGCAACCATTTGATCGGGAGCCAAGTCTTGGGGAGGTACCATCGTTTCTGAAGCCAGAGAGCGCTAGTCTTCCCATGGCCCGTGAGTTGTCAGGCGCGCTCAGGGCAATACGGGAAGGCAGGGCAAATCGCGAAGGACTAGAGACGCTTTTCGTGCGAAGTATCTTCTCCGAGTTGCAACGCCAGTACGTTCGTCCGGAAGGCCGGGAAGGCTACGACGAAGAAATCTACCAAGCCATACTCAGGACGAAGGCGCTTCGCGATCAACTCTCGGAATACGCGGATGCAGTGTCTTTGTTCTTACACGATGATCCCAAGGCGTTAAAGCCGTACATCGGCCTCCTCGAAAAGGTTGGCCAACAGTTTGGGCCACCAGTCGATAACGGCGTATACGTAGAGGGATGGGCGGACTTGTATCGCTTTTTCGCTCTTGAAGCGGTGTTGGTGATCACGGCGGCATTGCTGCGGCACGAGAGATGGCAGATGCTCAGGCATCTCTTAAAGTATCCGTATCTCATTCGGACAACGCACGCGGGTATCAAGACTGAGGACATCACCGCCTTTGACCCGTACATCACGTCAATGGATGAGCACCGCAACAATCGCTTGCGCCTCAATCGGGCCTGCCTGACAGCGGACATGCTCAAGGAACGATGCTCATCAGAGCACACAGTGTTTGCTGAACTCGTGCAGGCGGATGTGTTTTTGGCTCTGTATGGCGTTGTCCATCTCAAGGACCGGGATCAAGGAGGCACCTACTCTTACTGGAGACCTCGCACCGCGGTGTACAGCCAAGATGCCCAGGCACTTCCAATTTTCATGAAGGCCATAGATGCGGACATGCGGAATGGCATTCGCAGTGCCATAGGTGTTAGTTCCGCTGCGGACATGGTTAAGAGGATCGAGGAGGCTAGGCTTGAACTGGAAGACTTCAAAGCGCTGTCGCTAGGACGCTTTCCGCGCTTTCGCTTTGCCGATGCAACGAATCTGAAGGTTTTGATGAAGTAAGGCGCTGGGGTATTGAGGGCACGGCTCTCGGGGACCTGTGTGTCGAATTATTGGCGCGAAGAATCAACCATGAAGCGCCTTAAAGGCCCACCATGGTGATGACGATTCAGCCGGATGGGCTGGGCGGGTACATAGTCGCCCAGAGCTTGAGAAAGCCCGTGGTCTATCTGGACCACTGGGCAGTCAGAATGTTCAGTGACGACCGGCCGTTGCAGGACCGCTTCATCGCGGCGCTGCACCGCTCTGGCGGAACGTGGCTGTTCTCGCAGATCAACCTGTTCGAGTTCGTCGCGATGACCGACTTAGCGCAGGCGGCTGCAGCGGAAGCCCTGCTGCTCCGCGCAATGCCGTGTTTGCATGTAGCTGACCTCACGATGGATAGGGGCTACCTGTTGCCCCACGGGGCGCCGCAGCACCCTGACGCTCCTGATGAGCACTGGATTCTCAAAGACCTTGCGGCACGCGCCCAGATCAATGAGGGCGAGTGGAGCATGCACCGCTTCCTTGCGGACTGCATTGACCACAGCGGCGAATTGCTGCCCCTGTTCGAAGACATGAAGCAGTCGGTCGCAGACAGAGTTGCCCTGCTGGCGCAGGAGCCCGAGCGGGTGGCCTTGGCTAAGAGGTTTGTGCCGACCTCCGGGATGACCTTGCGTGACGCGCTGATGCACGAGTTGCTGCGGGATGTCTACGTGAGCCCGGAGTATCGGTTCACCGGCAACGACGCGGTGGACCTGAACCACGCGCTCGGCCCTGCCGTCGTGTGTGACTTCGCTTTGCTCGACGCGCGCTGGTGTCATCGGATGCAGGTCGCAGCAAAGCGGTTACGGCAGGGCGGAGTGGTGACGGCCAAACTCGGCAAGCACTACTCGAAGAAGACGGTGCCCGACTTCCTTGCCGATTTCGAGACATTGCCCGCTGCGGGCTAGTGCGGTCACCGGAGACCCAAAGCCGTCCAGTCAAACTTACTAACCGCCTCGGCCAGCGTGGCTGTCGTTGCGTGCGTGTACCGGCCTTGGACCGTGCCGCTTTCGTGGCCGACCAGTTTGTCGATGATTTGCTCGTTGATGCCTGCTGCGGCCAGCATCGACCGACCGTTGTGTCGCAGCGAATGGAAGGTAAATCGCTCGTCAAGCTCGACACCAGCGGCCTCGCGCAGCTTCAAGAAGTCGAGCCCCGCGAGGTCTCCTGGGCGGCGCTTACCGCGCTGAACGAACTTGGGGAATACGAACCGCACCCCCGCCTTTCTGGCGGACTCTACGAACTTCAGAAACCCCAGGTCAATCAGATGCTGGTGGACTGGGATCAAGCGCTCGCCGGCTTTGGTCTTGACCGTGCGGTTCTGATGGCCCTCGGTTCTCCTGTCGTGGACTTCGATACACCACACGCCGTCAATCTGCTTGATGTCGGCAAGCTCCAATTGCGCAAGCTCGCCGATACGCGCGGACGTGTACAGGCCCAGGGGTAGCAGCCACCGGCCTGCGTCAGGACGATTGTTGTTCGTCGCTACCAGTTTCTTCAGGTCTTCCGTGCGCCATGGCAGTCGCGTGGTGCTGTCGCTCGTGTCAATCTTCAGCCCGGCCCATGGGTTCGCTTTCAGCTTCCCGGCATCCACCGCGACATTCAAGAGGGCTTGGAGGGGGGCGATCAGATTTTTGACAGACTGACCTTTGATGCCCGTCGCGACGAGGTGCGCCCGCAGCTTGGCGCCGTGCGTGCGGTCCAGCTCTGAGAGCGGCACATCTACGCCAGCCTCCGCCATTAGATTCAGAGCGCGTTCGGTGATCTTGATGGCGGCGCGGGCGCGGGCTTTGATTGCAAGCCAGTCCGCTTTGATGTGCCGTAGATGCGTGGTGGACTTGGCCGTTCCCAGCTCATCCGGGGCCTTTGAGGCCACCTCGGGCGACGGCTCAGGCTTTGGTGGTGTCGGAGCGACCAGTCCTTGATCCCGTCGTACCGCGATTTCACGTACGCTGCTGTAAGCGGCTAAGCAGTCGTGAAGGAGTTGGACGCCATCTGCCGTTTCATAGTCGATGGCAAGACCCAGGCGTTTCACGATGGGTTGTACGATGGGGATCATCACTTCGAGATTCCCGCTGGCAACGGCCGCACGGACCAGCTCCCGCCGACGCAAGTTGAATGCTGCGCGAGCGGCGACGGTTGCTGGTGCCAGGGGCCTCAACGGGCTAACCGGGGGCAATTCGGGACGAGCGGGCAGCGAGCCGTCCGCAAGCTGGTAGGCGACGGTTACGGGGCTGTACAGCCGCGTGGTCGCATCTTTGTGCAACCGTTGTGCCTCGTCTTCTGCCGTCTGGGCCGCGAGTAGCGTGCCCACGATCAGACTGCGCATCTCGGGTGCGACGGAAGCCAGCTTGGGCGGCGACAGTTCTCGGCGCTGCCGAAGGAACTGTGCCTCAAGCTCCGCCCGCTTCGTGGCTGCGCGGACCCGTGCTTCCTGCGGGTCACTGGTGCCCAGGGAGCCGATATGCGCAATGCGCTTCCCGCCGTAGAAGCGGGCCTGCAGCTCAAGCGGTGCGATTACCCGCAGCCACCACATTCCCCCACGCTGAAACAGACCCGGAATTTTCGATGCCATGTGCTCTCCGATGACGATGTTGACGATCTGTCATCGGGCCGAGTGCTACAGCTGGGTGCTACAGTTTTCCCGCCGCAGGCCGCATAAACGCTGGCTCCGACGGAGAACTGTGGCACTTTTGATAGTTGACGAGCCTTACCCCTGGCACTGACTACGCAGTTAGGGCTGCTTGGTTCCCCACCTGACCCGGTTGGCCACTTCACCATGCAGGGAGGCCCGTCGGGGTCGATTCTACCTCGCGAACCCGCTCCTTCGCGCCGCCCGTGAATGCGTGGCGGGGATCGAGCCGGTAACAAGCGTGAAGCGTGCCGTCCCCGCCTTTTAGAATGCCCGCAATGTCCTATCTCGTGCTCGCTCGCAAATTCCGCCCCAAGACCTTCGCGGAGATGGTCGGCCAGGGGCACGTGGTGCAGGCGCTCGAGAACGCGCTGACCACGCAGCGCCTGCATCACGCCTACCTGTTCACCGGCACGCGCGGCGTGGGCAAGACCACCGTCTCGCGCATCCTTGCCAAGTCGCTCAACTGCCAGGGGCCGGACGGGCAGGGCGGGATCACGGCCGCGCCCTGCGGCGTGTGCCAGGCCTGCCGGGACATCGACGCGGGCCGCTTCGTCGACTACACCGAGCTCGACGCGGCCTCGAACCGCGGCGTGGACGAGGTGCAGTCGCTGCTCGAGCAGGCGGTCTACAAGCCGGTGCAGGGGCGCTTCAAGGTCTTCATGATCGACGAAGTGCACATGCTCACGAACAACGCGTTCAACGCGATGCTCAAGACGCTCGAGGAGCCGCCCGAGTACCTCAAGTTCGTGCTCGCGACCACCGATCCGCAGAAGGTGCCGGTCACGGTGCTGTCGCGCTGCCTGCAGTTCAACCTGCGGCCGATGGCGCCCGAGACGGTGCTCGAACACCTCACCGGCGTGCTGCAGACGGAACAGGTGCCGGCCGAACCGCAGGCGCTGCGCCTGCTCGCGCGCGCGGCCCGCGGATCGATGCGCGATGCGCTCTCGCTCACCGACCAGGCGATCGCCTTCGGCAACGGCGAGCTGCTCGAGGCGGGCGTGCGCCAGATGCTCGGCAGCGTGGACCGCGGCCATGTGTTCAGGCTCATCGAGGCGCTCGCGCAGGGCGACGGCAGGACCGTGGTCGAGACCTCGGAGGCGCTGCGGCGCGACGGCCTCTCGGCCGCCTCCACGCTCGAGGAGATGACCACCGTGCTGCAGGCCATGGCCGTGCTGCAGGCGGTGCCTTCGCGCGCGGAAGCGGCCGAGGGCGCCACCGACCCCGACGCGGCCGACACCGCGCGGCTCGCGGCGCTGATGCCCGCGGACGAGACGCAGCTGCTCTACAGCCTCTGCCTGCACGGCCGCGGCGAGCTGGGCCTGGCGCCCGACGAGTACGCGGCGCTCACGATGGTGCTGCTGCGG
>CBHTTS010000021.1:0-32298 GCA_966095775.1 uncultured Variovorax sp.
TCAACGAGGAGCTGCAGGTGCAGCAGGAGGAGCTGCGCACCGCCAACGAGGAGCTCGAGGAGCAGTCGCGCGCGCTGCGCGCCTCGCAGGCCATGCTCGAGAACCAGCAGGCCGAGCTCGAGCAGACCAACAGCCAGCTCTCGGAGCGCACCGAGGCGCTCGACCAGCGCAACGCGGCGCTGCGCCGCGCGCAGCGCGACCTCGAGGACCGCGCCGACGAACTGCAGCGCGCGAGCCGCTACAAGTCGGAGTTCCTCGCCAACATGTCGCACGAGCTGCGCACGCCGCTCAACAGCGCGCTGATCCTGGCCAAGCTGCTCGGCGACAACCCGCAGGGCAACCTCACGGCCGAGCAGGTCAAGTTCGCCGAATCGATCTATGCCGCGGGCAACGACCTGCTGACGCTGATCAACGACATCCTCGACATCTCGAAGGTCGAGGCCGGCAAGCTCGAGGTGGTGGTCGAGGAGGTTTCGCTGCCGAAGCTGGTGCAGGGCCTGGAGGACACCTTCCGGCCGCTGGCGGCCGACAAGCGGCTCGGCTTCCGCGTCGAGCTGCAGCCCGGCATGCCCGCGACGCTCGCGACCGACCGCCACCGCGTCGAGCAGATCCTCAAGAACCTGCTGTCGAACGCGCTCAAGTTCACCGAGAGCGGCGAGGTCGCGCTGACGGTCTCGGCCGCGCCCGGCGGCGGCGCGAGCTTCGCGGTCTCCGACTCGGGCATCGGCATCGCGCCCGAGCAGCAGGGCCTGATCTTCGAGGCCTTCCACCAGGCCGACGGCACCACCAGCCGGCGCTACGGCGGCACCGGCCTGGGCCTGTCGATCTCGCGCGATCTCACCCAGCTGCTCGGCGGCACGCTCACGGTGGAAAGCGCGCTCGGCCGCGGCAGCACCTTCACGCTGCAGCTGCCCGCCGCGCCGCCGCAGGCCGGCGATCCGACGCCCCTGCCCTCGCCCGCACGCGAACCCGCCCCTGTGCCGGTGCCGGTGCCGGTGCCGGCGGCGACGCCCCGGCCCGCGCCGCCCGCCCCCGTGCCGCCGCCGCTGTTCGCCGACGACCGCGCGCTGCCGGCCGACCAGGTGCGCCGCGTGCTCGTGATCGAGGACGAGCCGCAGTTCGCCCACATCCTCTACGACCTCGCGCACGAGCTCGGCTACCGCTGCCTGGTCGCGCACGGCGCGGCCGACGGCTTCGAGCTGGCGCAGCAGTTCGTGCCCGACGCGATCCTGCTCGACATGCGGCTACCCGACAGCACCGGGCTGGACCTGCTGCAGCGCCTGAAGGATTCGCCGCGCACCCGCCACATCCCGATCCACGTGGTCTCGGCGGCCGAGAACGCGCAGGCCGCGGCGCTGCACATGGGCGCGATCGGCTACGCACAGAAGCCGGCCACGCGCGCCGACCTGATGCAGGTGTTCGCGCGGCTGGAGGACAAGCTCACGCAGAAGGTCAAGACCGTGCTGCTGGTCGAGGACGACGCGCTGCAGCGCGAGAGCGTGATCCGGCTCATCGTCGACGAGGACATCGAGATCGTGGCCGTGGGCACCGGCGAGGAGGCGCTCGCGCTGCTGCGCGAGCGTGTGTTCGACTGCATGATCACCGACCTGCACCTGCCCGACATGCAGGGCAGCGAGCTGCTCAAGCGCATGGCGGCCGAGGAGATCGTCTCGTTCCCGCCGGTGATCGTCTACACCGGGCGCAACCTCACGCGCGACGAGGAGGCCGAGCTGCAGCGCTATTCGCGCTCGATCATCATCAAGGGCGCGCGCTCGCCCGAGCGCCTGCTCGACGAGGTGACGCTGTTCCTGCACAAGGTCGAGGCCGAGCTCTCGAGCGAGCGCCAGGGCATGCTGAAGGCGGCGCGCGGGCGCGACCGCATCTTCGAGGGCCGCACCGTGCTGCTGGTCGACGACGACGTGCGCAACCTGTTCGCGCTCACCAGCGCCCTCGAGCAGCGCGGCGCCGCGGTCGAGATCGGCCGCAACGGCCGCGAGGCGCTCGAGAAGCTCGAGCAGGTGCGCGACATCGACCTGGTGCTGATGGATGTCATGATGCCGGAGATGGACGGCCTCGAGGCCACGCGACGGCTGCGCGCCGACCCGCGCTTCGAGAAGCTGCCCGTGATCGCGATCACCGCCAAGGCCATGAAGGACGACCGCGAGCAGTGCCTGGCCGCGGGTGCGAGCGACTACCTGGCGAAGCCGGTGGACCTCGAGCGCCTGTTCTCGCTGCTGCGCGTCTGGATGCCGAAGATGGAGCGCCTGTGAAGCCTGCCGCCGCGCCGCCGCCCCCGCCCGCCGTGCTGACCAACACGGAGATCGAGCTGCGGCTGCTGATGGAGGCGATCTACCTCAAGTACAGCTACGACTTCCGCAACTACACGCTGGCCTCGCAGAAGCGCCGCGTGCTGCATGCGCTCGCGCAGCTCGGGCTGCCGAGCATCTCGGCGCTGCAGGAGAAGGTGCTGCGCGACCCGGCGCTGTTCGGTCGCCTGCTGCAGTACCTGACGATTCCCGTGAGCGAGATGTTCCGCGACCCGGCCTACTTCCTCGCGCTGCGCCAGCACGTGGTGCCGATCCTGCACACCTATCCCTCGATCAAGGTCTGGGTGGCGGGCTGCAGCACCGGCGAGGAAGTGTTCTCGCTCGCGATCCTGCTGCGCGAGGAAGGCCTGCTCGCGCGCACCCGGATCTACGCCACCGACATCAACCCGGCCTCGCTCGAGAAGGCGCGCCAGGGCATCTTTCCGATCGATGCGATCCGCGGCTACACCGTCAACTACCAGCGCGCGGGCGGCAAGAGCGCGTTCTCCGACTACTACACGGCCGCCTACGACGCCGCGCGCTTCGACCCGTCGCTGTGCGCCGACGTGATCTTCGCCGACCACAGCCTCGCGACCGACAGCGTGTTCGCCGAGACCCAGTTGGTCTCCTGCCGCAACGTGCTGATCTACTTCAACCGCGAATTGCAGGACCGCGCGCTCGGCCTGTTCCACGAGTCGCTGTGCCACCGCGGCTTCCTCGGGCTGGGCGCCAAGGAGAGCATCGACTTCTCCAGCTACTCGACCCGCTTCGAGGCCCATGCGCGGGCCGAGCGCATCTACCGGAAGGCCACATGACGGACACGCAGCCGAAGCCCCTGCCGGCGCGCCGCGTCGAGGCCGTGGTGCTCGGCGCCTCGGCCGGCGGCATCGACGCGCTGCTCGCGCTGCTCGACGGCCTGGCGCCGCCGTGGCGGCTGCCGCTCGTGATCGTGCTGCACCTGCCCGAGACGCACGACAGCCACCTGGCCGAGATCTTCGGCGAGCGCGTGCAGGTGCCGGTGCGCGAGGCCGGCGACAAGATGCCGGTGGCGCCCGGCACCGTGTACTTCGCGCCGCCGGGCTACCACCTCTCGATCGAGCGCGACCGCCGCTTCTCGCTGAGCTGCGAGCCGCCGGTGCGCTTCTCGCGGCCGTCGATCGACGTGCTCATGGCCTCGGCCGCCGACGTCTACGGCCGCGCGCTCGCGGGCATGCTGCTCACGGGCGCCAACGACGACGGCGCCGAAGGCCTGCTCCGCATCCACCAGGCCGGCGGGCTCACCGCCGTCCAGCATCCCCAGGAGGCCCAGGTCCCCATCATGCCCGAAGCGGCCATCGCCCTGCACCGCCCCGATCACGTGCTTCCCGTGCGCGAGCTTCGCGCCCTGCTCTTGCAACTGGAGTCCGCCCATGCCCATTGACGTCGAAAGCAAGCTGCTGATCGTCGATGACCTGCCAGAGAACCTGCTGGCGCTCGAGGCGCTGATCCGCGGCCCGGGGCGTGCGGTGCACCGCGCCACCTCGGCCGAGGAGGCGCTCGCGCTGCTGCTCGACCACGAGTTCGCGCTCGCGATCCTCGACGTGCAGATGCCCGGCATGAACGGCTTCGAGCTCGCCGAGCTGATGCGCGGCACCGAGCGCACGCGGCACATCCCGATCATCTTCGTGAGCGCCGCGGGGCGCGAGCTCAACTACGCGTTCCGCGGCTACGAAAGCGGCGCGGTCGACTTCCTCCACAAGCCGCTCGACCCGCACGTGGTCACGAGCAAGGTCAGCGTGTTCGTCGACCTGCACCGCCACCGCAAGGCGCTGCGCCACGAGCGCGACGCGCTCGCGGCCGCCAACCTCAAGCAGGAGGAGCTGGTGCGCCAGCTGCGCCACACGCAGCGCGAGCTCGAGCATGCGGTGCGCATGCGCGACGACTTCATGTCGATGGTCTCGCACGAGCTGCGCACGCCGCTCAACACGCTCTATCTCGAGACCCAGCTGCGCCAGCTGCACGTGGCCAAGGGCAAGCTCGAATCCTTCGCGGCCGACCGCCTGCCCGCGATGATCGAGCGCGACCAGCGGCAGATCCGCAACATGGTGCGGCTGATCGACGACATGCTCGACGTCACGCGGCTGCGCCGCGACGCGCTGTCGATCCAGCCCAAGCCGGTGGACCTCGCCCGGCTCGCCCGCGCCGTGGTCGAAGGGCTGCAGCAGCAGGCCGACGCCGCGGGCTCGACGATCGCGCTCGAGGCGCCGCGCGAACTGCACGGCGTGTGGGACGAGTTCCGCATCGAGCAGGTGCTGACCAACCTGCTGACCAACGCGCTGCGCTACGGCAGCGGCAAGCCGGTCGCGATCACGCTGCGCGAGGCCGACGGCATGGCGCACATCACGGTGCGCGACCAGGGCATCGGCATCGCGCCCGAGGACCAGCAGCGCATCTTCGAGCAGTTCGAGCGCACCGACGACAGCCGCCGGCACGCGCCCGGCCTCGGCCTCGGGCTCTACATCACGCGCCGCATCGTCTGCCTGCACGGCGGGCGCATCGAGGTCGAGAGCACGCCCGGCGAGGGCGCGCTGTTCCGGGTGACGCTGCCGCTGAATGCCGAGGCGCGCACGGCCGCGCCGGCGCAGGCGTAGGCGCCTTCCTACGGCCCGGCGCTGCGCGCACCCGGATACTGCATGATTCATCCCGCCTGATTTGGAAACCGCCTCCGTGAACGTGCTGATCGTCGACGACAACGAAGCTGCCGCAGACCTGCTGAAGGAACTGCTGACCCTGCAGGACCATACGGCGCGCTGCACCTACACCGCGCAGCAGGCGCTGGACGCCGCGGCCGCGGAGCACTTCGACGCGGCGCTGATCGACCTCACGCTGCCCGATTTCCCGGGCACCGAGGTCGCGCGGCGGCTGCGCACCGGCGACGAGGCGCCGCGGCTGCTGGTCGCGATCTCGGGCTTCGCGGCCGACGACGCCGCGGGCGCGAACGGGCGCCAGCTGTTCGACCACCACCTGCAGAAGCCGATCGACATCGGCGAGCTGGCCGACATCCTGGCCGCCCCGCACTGACCCGGCTCAGCGCGCCGGCTCGCGGCGCGACAGCCGCACCTCGGCACCCGTGGTGTCGAAGGCGATCGTCGGCGCGGTGAAGTCGCTCAGCGGCGCGCCCAGGCCGATCTCGCCGCGGCCGTGCAGCACGCACTCCTCGCGCCGCAGCGCGATCTCCGGGCTCGGCCCGCCGTTGCCGTGGAAGCGCACCCAGGTGCCGTAGGTGCTCAGGTCGGTCAGCACACAGCTGCCGTGGCGCAGCTCGATGCGCGCATGCAGCCGCGAGACGCGCGGATCGCTGACCACGAACTGCGCGTCGTTCACGCGGCCGAGGTGGATCGGCAGCTCGTCGGTGCGGAACATCGAGCGCACGTCGAGCCAGGCGAGCTCGATCTGGCCGAACGACGAATCGGGCAGCCGCAGCGGCGTGAGCGCCGCCGGCAGGGTCAGGAACGAGCTCAGCTCCTCCTGCCAGTCGATGCGGTGCACCGCCAGCATCTCGCTGCGGCCGCGGATCGTCAGCAGGCCCAGGTCGCGGTGGCGCACGCTGCCTTCGGGCAGCTGGGCGACCACCGCGTCGGCGACCCAGATCTGCCCCGGCCCGGCCAGGTCGCTCAGGCGCGAGGCCAGGTTGACCGCGTCGCCGAAGCAGTCGCCCTCGACCTCGACCACCTCGCCGCTCGCCACGCCGATCTGCAGCGCCATGCGCAGCGGCGCCGGCCAGGCCATGAGCCGCTTCTGGTGATGGCGCTGCAGTTCGATCACCGCCTGCGCGGCGGGCGCCGCGTCGGCGAACAGCGCGAACACCCCGTCGCCGAGCGACTTCACCACCCGGCCGCCGTGCGTGCGGCAGACGCTGCCGATCCACTGCGTGAGCCGGGTCACGGTCTCGGTCGCACGCGCGTTGCCGATCGCTTCGAAGACCCGGGAGCTCTCCGTCAGGTCCGCGAAAACGACAGTGGTGGCGTGGGCGTTCATGACGATCGGCTGCATGAATGAGCGGCCATTGTCCCTCGCGCGCGACCGGCCGCTGGGCGGACCGGGTCGAAGGCAACGGCGCAGGTTGGTTTTATTACTTTGGATGTAATTGTTGCAGTTCCGGGTCAGACGCAACGTAAAGTTTGTTGTTTGCAAAGCAGAAACCGTATTCCCCAGCTTGTGAATTGCCGAACTGAGGCTTAAGGTAGCAATCGTCGACCTTCCGTCCTGCGTTGTCCGCCGCCCGTCCCATGCTGCCCTTCCGTCGCTTCCTCCGGCTTCTCGGCATTCCCGGCCTGGCATCGGCGCGCGCGGGAGAACACCAGCTCGGGCGCATCCGCTCGGCGATGCTGTCGGTGCTGCAGGCGCACGGCGGGCATTCGGTCCAGCGCGTCGCCCAGCGCGTGCGCTTCGCGGCCGACGTGGAGTCGCTCTGGTACCTGCGGCAGGACGTGATGGTGGCGCTCAGCGCCATCGACGGCGAGGCCGCCGCGCGCCGCCAGATGAAAGCCATCAACAGCATGTTCAAGGGCGGCCTGCCCGGCTCGATGGGCCCGCGGGCCCATCGCTTCAGCCACCGCTGAACGAGCTTCGCTGCGCGCGTCAGTCGTGGTGATGGTGGTCGTGGGCATGGCGATGCCCCCAGACCATGAAGACGTCGCGCCCGTCGGCGGCGAGTTCGACCTTGGCGCCCACGGGCAGCAGCACCTTGGTCGGCACGTGGCCGAACGGCAGCCCGGCGAGCACGGGCACCTTGAGCATCGAACGCAGCCGGTCGACCACGGTCTCGAAGCCGAAGCCGCGGTCGTAGCCCGGCACCTTGCGCATTCCGGTGAACTGCCCGAGCACGATCGCGCGCTGGCGCGCGAGCACGCCGGCCATGCGCAGCTGCTCGAGCATGCGTTCGATGCGGTAGGGATGCTCGTTGATCTCCTCGACGAACAGCACGCCCTTGTCGACCTGCGGAAAGTACGGCGTGCCGAGCAGGCTCGTGAGCACGCAGAGGTTGCCGCCCCAGAGCGTGGCGCCGTGCACGGGCTTGAACTTCAGCGCCGCGTCGCGCGCGGGCATGCGCCAGCCGGTGCCTTCGCCCTGCCCGCTCGCGAGGTCGTCGAAGCAGGCTTCCATGATGTCGTCGGCGCCGCCCTCGGCGCCGAAGTCCTCGCCGAGCGCGGGGCCGGCCCAGGTCACGGCACCGGTGCGGGCCAGCAGCGCGTTCTGCAGCGCGGTGAAGTCGCTGAAGCCGACGAACTCGGTGCCGCGCTCGACCGCGCGGGCGACCGCCTTGTAGGGCACGGCGTCGAGGATGCGCGTGAGGCCGTAGCCGCCGCGCGCGATCAGCGCGATGTCGGCGCCGCTGGCCGCGGCGCGCGCGATCGACGCGAGCCGGGTGGCGTCGTCGCCCGCGAAGCGCTGGTGCACCGCGAGCGCGGCCTCGTCGATCTCGACCTCGTGGCCGAGGGCCTTGAGCCGCGCGACGCCGCGGCGGAACGCCGCCTTGTCGCGGATCGCGCTCGAAGGGGAATAGATGTAGATGTGCTTGGTCACGGGGCCGAGTATCCCATTGCGCCCTGCACCTGCCGGACCAGCGCGGCGGCCTGCGCCGCGCTCGGGCCCGACACCGAGGGCGCCGCGGCGGGACCGAGCGCGCGCAGCGCCGCCTGGTGGCCGCGGTCGGGAAACGGCGCGAGCCAGGCCTCGCCGACCGGCTCGCCGCCGTCGGGCGCGACGATGGCCGCGGCGAAGCGGCCGGGCCGCGCGGCCTGCAGCAGCGCCGCGAGCGCGCCGGCCGCGGCGCTGTGCACCAGCACCACCGGCACGGGCGGCGGCGCGATGCGGTCGAGCCATTCGCCGAGCACCTCGGCATGCCATGCGAGCCGGTGCACCGCCTCGCGCTTGGGCTTGTCGCTCAGGCCGAAGCCGACGAGGTCGGGCACCAGCGCGCGCAGTCCCGGCGCGCGCGCCAGATGGCGGAAGAAGTAGCTCCATTCGCCCGGTCCGTGCAGGCACAGCGCGAGCGGCGCGCCGGCCGGGCCTTCGTCCAGATGGTGCATGCGCCAGCCCTGCAGCGCCGGCAGGTCCTGCACGTAATGGGGCGCGAAGCCGTAGTCCGCGAGCGCCTCGAAGCGCGCGGCCGGCGTGCGCAGCGCATCGTCGCGCAGCGGCTCGGCCTGCTCGCGCGCGGCCTCGCGGCGTTCGCGGAAGAAGGCCTGCAGCAGCGCGGCGCATTCGTCGGCGCGCACCCCGCCCTGCACCTGCGTGTGGTGGTTGAGCCGCGGCTCGGCGAACAGGTCGAGCACCGAACCCGCGGCGCCGGTCTTGGGATCGGCCGCGCCGAACACCACGCGCGCGAGCCGCGCGTGCAGCATCGCGCCGGCGCACATGGCGCAGGGCTCGAGCGTCACGAACAGCTCGCAGCCGTCGAGCCGGTAGTTGCCGAGCGCCGCGGCGCCGGCGCGCAGCGCGTCGATCTCGGCATGCGCGCTCGGGTCGTGGCGCGCCACGGGCATGTTGCGGCCGGCGGCGACGAGCCGCCCCTCGCGCACCAGCACCGCCCCCACGGGCACCTCGCCCGCCTCGGCCGCGGCCCGGGCCTGCGCGAGCGCGAGGCCCATCCAGTGGGCGTCGCCGGCCGGCGGGCGCTCAGCGGACATCGGCGGTCCCGGGCGCGGCGGCGGGCGCGAGGCCGAGGCGCTCCATCCATGCGGCCAGCGCCTGCTCGTCGGGCGTGCCGGCGCCGTAGACCGCATGCATCGCGGCATGCGATTCGCGCCGATGCTGGTTCAGCTTGAGCTTGCATTGCAGCGACAGCACGCGCAGCTCGAAGCCCATGATGCCCGCGAGCATCTTGTGCTGGAACTCCTCGCCCAGGTCGCGCCACTGCTGCGCATAGGCGGGCTCGTGCTCGCCGATGAGGGTCTTGAGCAGCGCGTCCTTGCGCGCCGGGTCCTCGATCAGCCGGGCCTCGACCGTGCAGTGCACCGCGAGGTAGTTCCAGGTCGGCACGCGCGCGAGGTCGGGATAGACGCGCGGCGACAGGTAGGCGTGCGGCCCGAGGAAGGTGGCGACCGCCTTCGGCCGCGCCTGCAGGTGGCGCCAGTGCGGATTGGGCTTGGCGCAGTGCCCGAGCAGCACCAGGCCGTCGCCGCGCTCCTCGGCCACCAGCGGCAGGTGGGTGACGAACGGCAGTCCCTCGTCGTCGGTCGAGATCAGGCTCGCGAACGGATGCGCGCGCATCAGCGCCAGCGCGATGGCCGGGTCCTTGGCGTCGAACTGCGGGGGCATGTACATGGGGCGTTCTCCTCGTGGCGAAGCCCGATTGTCCCCGAGGCGGCCCCGGCCTGCGGCTAGGGCTTCGCGGGCCGCCGTTCGAGGATGCGCACCATCTCGCCGTAGCCGCGCGCCTTCGCGAGCTGCAGCGGCGTGTTGCCCTGGCGGTCGGCGAGTGCGAGGTTCGCGCCGGCTTCGACCAGCGCGGCCAGCGTGCGCTGGTGGCGCGGTCCGCCGTCGCCGAGCACGACGGCCTCGATCGCCGCGGTCCAGTGCAGGTTGTTCACATGGTCGAGCGGCGCGCCCGCGGCGATCAGCCGGCGCACCACCTCGTCGTGGCCCAGGTGCGCGGCGGCGATCAGCGCGGTGCCGTCGTAGCGGCTCGTGACCTGGCGCGCGCTCGCGCCGAGCGAGAGCAGCAGCGCGAGCGTGGGCACGTCGTCGGCGACCGCGGCGATGGTCACCGCGTCGTAGCGGTCGGCCTCGAGCGCATCGAGCCGCGCGCCGGCCTTCGCGAGCAGCGCGATCGCCTCGCGCTGGCGCGCGTGCGCGGCCACGTGCAGCGGCGTGCGGCCGTGCGCGTCGCGCGCCTCGAGGTCGGCGCCGGCGGCGATCAGCGAGGCCATCTTCGCGAGATCGCCCTGCCAGGCCGCGCGGTGCAGGCCCTGGTAGGCCTGCGCCTCGGCCGGCTGCGGCGCCACCTGCGCGCGCACGCGCGTCGCGAGCGGCAGCAGCGCCAGCAGCAGCAGGCGGCGCCGGGTGGCCATCAGAGCAGGCCCTTGACCTTCTCGAGCGCGGCGTTGGCGCACTGGTCGTCGAGGTGGCCGCCCGGCGCGCCGCCCACGCCGACGGCGCCGATCACCTCGTTGCCCGACTTCACGGGCACGCCGCCGCCGAGCAGCAGGAAGCCCGGCAGGTAGACCAGGTTGGCGGCGCCGGGGTTCTTCTGCGCGCCTTCCATCATCGCCTGCGTGGCCGACTTGGCCGAGGCCGAGGTCCAGGCCTTGCGCTCGCTCGAGGCCAGGGTGTGCGGACCGGCGTTGTCGGCGCGCTGCACCGCGCGCACGGTGCCGGCGCGGTCGACCACGGTGGCGGCCACGTTGTAGCCGTTGGCGGCGCAGGCGGCCACGGCCTCGGCGGCGATCTGGTTGGCGAGCGCGAGCGAGATGTTCTTCTCGGTGCGCACCGCGGCGGCGGCCGGGGTCTGGGCCTGGACGGCGGAGGCGGCAAGCAGCGCCGCGACGGCGCCGAGGCGAAGGATGGAACGCATGTTCGATTTCTCCAGTGATGCGGTGGTGCGCCGGCGGGTTGCCGGCGGCTCTCGCCACTGTAGGAAACGGCGGCCGCGCCAGCCATTCGTACGGCTACGCGCGGCGCTCCGTAGTTCTACGGAGCGGAGGGCTTTCAGCCCGCGGCGTCGACCAGCACCGCGTAGCGGCGGATCAGCTGCGCGAGCGATTCGCACTCGAGCTTGGCGAACAGGTTGGCGCGGTGCGTCTCGACCGTGCGCGGCGACAGCGCGAGCCGGCGCGCGATCTCCTTGTTGGTGAGGCCGTCGACGATGAACGCGAGCACCTCGCGCTCGCGCTCCGAGAGCTGCGCCACGCGCTCGCGCGCCGCCTGGTCGGCCTGGGCCCGCTCGCGCGAGCGCACGTGCTGGCGCACCGCCTGCTGCAGCGCCTCGAGCAGCTGCTCGTCGTCGACCGGTTTCTCGAGGAACTCGGCCGCGCCGGCCTTGAAGGCGCGGCGGCACATCTCGACCGTGCCGTGTCCGGTGAGCATGATCACCGGCTGGTCGACGCCCTGCGCCACCAGCCGGTCGAGCACCGTGAGGCCGCTGATGCCGGGCATGCGCACGTCGAGCACGATGGCGCCCACGCCCGCGCGGTCGAAGCCGTCGATGAAGGCCTGCGGATCGGCCCATGCCTGCACGCGCAGGCCCACGGTGCCGATCAGCAGCGCGAGGCTCTGGCGCACGGCCTGGTCGTCGTCGATCAGGTGGATCAGCGGCGACTGCGGCGGATGCGCCGGTCCCGCGGGGTGCGTCGGATTCATGCCGTCGTCTCCGATGCCGGCGCGAGCGGCAGCAGCAAGGTGAAGCAGGCGCCGCGCGGCGCGACGTTGGCGGCGGACAGGCTGCCGCCCATGCCGCTCGCGAGCGTCTCGCTGAGGCTCAGACCCAGGCCCAGCCCGCCCTCGCGCGTGCTGAAGAAGGGTTCGAACAGCCGCGGCAGCGCCTCGGGCGCGATGCCACGGCCGTTGTCGGTGACGCTCAGCATGCCCTCGCCGCCGCAGCGTCCGACCGCCACCACGAGCCGCCGCTCGGCCGCGGGCACGAGCTCGAGCGCCTGCAGCGCGTTCATCAGCAGGTTGTGCACGATCTGCTCGAGCGCGACCGGGTCGGCCTGCACGCGCACCGGCGGCTGCGCCGCGGCGTCGAACTGCGCCGCGACCGCGCGCTTCTCGAACTCGGGCGCGAGCAGGTGCAGCGCGCTGCGCGCCAGCTCCTGCAGCACCAGCGCGCGCACCTCGCCGCCGACCTCGGGCCGCTCGATCACGCGGCGCAGCCGGCCGACCACGCCCGAGGCGCGGCGGGCCTGCTCGACCGCCTGGCCCATGGCCTCGCGCGCGGTGGCGAGGTCGGGCGGATCGTCGTCGAGCAGCCGGCGCGCGGCCTGCGCATTGGCGAGCACGGCCGTGAGCGGCTGGTTGAGCTCGTGCGCGAGGCCGGCCGAGAGTTCGCCGAGCGCGTTGAGGCGCGCCACCTGGCCGAGCCGCAGCAGTTCCTCGGCGCGGCGGCGCGCGATTCGCTGGCGCTGCGCCGCCCAGAGCCCCGCGAACAGCGCCGCCACCGCCGCCGACCAGATCGCGATGCGGCGCCACGGCAGCTCGCGCCAGCCGACCTCGCGCACCGCGACCATGTCGAAGGGCTGGCTCGGCGACGCCAGCGCCTTGGCGAGCTCGAAGCGCCAGCCACCCGCGGCCGGCTGCCCGGCCTGGAGCTGCAACTGCTGGCCGTCGCGCTGCAGCCGCAGCGCGACCGGGCTGCGCTGCGGGTCCATCGGCCAGTCGCGCCACGGCACCGACCCCGCGAGGTCGATCTCGAGCGCATAGCTGAACGGCGTGGCGCCGATCACCAGCTGGTAGCGGCCGCGCGCGAGGTCGAGCGCGGCGAGTTCGGCGCGGCGCTCGCTGCGCGAGCGCGCCTCGGCCGCCGCCAGCGCGGCGGCCTGCGCGCCGTCGGGCCAGGGCGCGTCGCGCTCGCGCCGCTGCACGCGCAGGATCGAGGGATAGACCGAAGGCAGGCGCTGCTCGGGGTGGCCGGCGCCGGCCCCCGGCTCGAGCAGCGCGAGCGTGGCCAGCACCGCGTCGTACTGCACCACCTGCTGGCTCATGAGCCGGTGCGCGATGCGCGCATCGGTCTCGAAGTCCTGGCGCAGCTGCGCGAGCTCGCTGCGCGCGAGCCACACGGCGCCCGCGGCGCTCAGCGCCAGCCAGGCCAGCCACCAGGCACCTTGGGCACGCAACCACTGTTTCATGGCGCGGATTGTGCCCGCGCCCCGCGCGGGTCCCGGCCTTGGCCCAGAATGCGGGCCCAGACATGGCCGAACTGCAGGACTCCCTCTTCCCCGATCTCCCGCCGCCGCCCGAGGCCCGGCCCGCCGCAAAGCCTGCCGAGCCCGCCGATGCGCCGTCCGCACCGCGCAAGCCGCGCAGCGCCACGGTCGGCCCCGCGCCCGCCGATCCCGCGCTGGTGGCGCTCGCCGCCGCACTGCCGCCGGGGCTCAGGCTCGGCACCTCGTCGTGGAGCTACCCGGGCTGGTCCGGCCTGGTCTGGGATGGCGACTACGCCGAATCGACGCTCTCGAAGCACGGACTCGCGGCGCTCGCGCGCCATCCGCTGTTTCGCACCGTGAGCCTGGACCGCAACTTCTACCGCGCGCTCACGGCCAGCCAGTACGCGCGCTACGCGGCCATGGTGCCCGACGACTTCCGCTTCGTGGTCAAGGCGCCGAGCCTGGTGACAGACGCCACGGTGCGCGACGAGAGCGGCCGCGGCACGCAGCCCAATCCCGTGTTCCTCTCGAGCGAGATCGCGCGCCAGGAGTTCGTGCAGCCCGCGCTCGAGGGCCTGGGCCACCGCATCGGCGCGCTGGTGTTCCAGCTCAGCCCGATCCCGGCGCCGCTGCTGGCCGACCAGCCCGCGCTGCTCGCGCGCATCGGCGCCATGATCGCGGCGCTGCCCGCGCTGCAGCCGACCGCGCCCGACGCGGTGATCGCGGTCGAGGTGCGCGACCCGCAGCTGCTGTGCCCCGCCTTCGCCGAGATGCTGCGCAGCGTCGGCGCGCGCTTCTGCATGGGGCTGCACGCCAAGATGCCGCCGATCGAGGAACAGCTGCCGATGCTGCGCGCGCTCTGGCCCGGGCCGCTGGTGTGCCGCTGGAACCTGCACCGCCGCCACGGCCGCTTCGGCTACGAGGACGCCGAGAAGCTCTACGGGCCGTTCGACCGGATCGTCGACCCCGATCCCGAGACGCGCGAGGCGCTCGCGCGCGTGATCGCCGGCACCACGGGCGCGGGCGAGCGCGCCTACGTCACCGTCAGCAACAACGCCGAGGGCTGCGCGCCGCTGACCATCGCCTCGCTCGCGCGCGACATCCTGGCACGCGCGCAGCCCTAGCCGAAGTGGCAGGAGACGGTGCCGAACTCGCCGTAGTCCGCCACCACCGTGTCGCCCTTGGCCACGTCGATCGGCCGGATGAACGAGCCCGCGAGCACCACCTGCCCCGGCTCCAGCGCGACGCCGAAGCGGTGCAGCCGGTTCGCGAGCCAGGCCACGCCGTAGCCCGGGTGGTTGAGCACGCCGGCCGCCAGCCCGGTCTCCTCGACCTCGCCGTTGCGGCTCACGATCGCACCGATGCGCCGCATGTCGGCGTCGATCAGCGCGGGCCTGAACGGCCGTCCGCCGAGCACCAGCGCGGCATTGGCCGCGTTGTCGGAGATGGTGTCGAGCACGGTGCGCGTGCGCCCGGTCCCGGGGTCGACGCGCTGGATGCGCGCATCGAGGATCTCGAGCGCGGGCGTGACGTAGGCCGTGGCGTCGAGCACGTCGAACAGCGTGCAGTCCGGGCCCGCGAGCGGCCGCGCGAGCACGAAGGCCAGTTCGGCCTCGACCTTGAGCTGCAGGAAGCGCTCGGCCGGGATCACCGCGCCGTCGCGGTGGAACATGTCGTCCAGCAGCGTGCCGTAGTCGGGCTCGGCGATGCGCACCGCGCGCTGCATCGCCTTCGAGGTCAGCCCGATCTTGTGGCCCTTGATGCGGCGGCCGTTGCGCAGCTTGAGCTGCATCCAGGCATGCTGGATCGCGTAGGCATCGTCCACCGTCATGTCGGGATGCTCGAGCGAGAACTGGCGGCAGGCCACGCGCGTGCGCTCGGCCTCCTCGAGCCGCTCGGCGGCGCGCTCGAGCGTGCGGGCGTCGAGGCTCATCGCGCGCCCTCCTCGGCCCGCACCACGTTGCGCAGCACGCCCACGCCCTGCACCTCGACCTCGACCACGTCGCCCGGCGCGAGGAAGCGCGGCGGATCGAAGCGGATGCCCGCGCCGGTCGGCGTGCCGGTCGCGACGATGTCGCCGGGTTCGAGCGTGGTGAAGGTCGACAGGTATTCGACGATGTAGGCGAAGTCGAACATCAGGTTCGCGGTGGTGTCGTCCTGCCGCGTCTCGCCGTTGACGCGCGTGGCGAGGCGCAGCGCGCCGTAGCCCTGCGGAAACTCGTCGGCCGTGGCGATCCACGGCCCGATCGCGCCCGAGGCGTTCCAGTTCTTGCCCTGCGTGACGTTGAACTTGGCGTGGTGCACCCAGTCGCGCACCGTGCCTTCGTTCATGCAGGTCAGGCCCGCGATGCAGGCCAGCGCCTCGGCCCCCTTCGCGCGCCGCGCGCGGCGGCCGATGACGATCGCGATCTCGCCCTCGTAGTCGAGCTGCGTCGATTCGAGCGGCTGCACCAGCGGCTGGCCGTGGCCGACGAAGGACTCGGCCACGCGCATGAAGATGCTCGGGTACTTCGGCAGCGCGCTGCCGTCCTTGTATTCGGCATTGCGGTGCGCGTAGTTGACGCCGATGCAGAACACGCGGCGCGGGCGCGCGATCGGCGTGTCGAGCTGCAGTGCGGCGAGCGCATGGTCGGGCGCGGCGCCTTCGGCGGCCGCACGGGCCTGCGCCAGCGCGGCCTCGCCGCCTGCGAGCAGCGCCGCCACGCCGTCGCAGGCCGGCAGCCGCCGGCCCAGGTCGATCACGCCGTCGCCGACGGCGCAACCCCAGTGCGACCTGCCCTGGTGGGTCCAGCTCAGCAGCTTCATCGGCCCGCCTCCTCGAAGCCGAACAGGCGCGCGGGGTTGTCGACCAGGATCTTGCGCAGGACGGCCGGGTCGGGCGCGAAGCGGTAGAGCAGCTCGAGCAGCGCGCCCTCGTTGGGCGGCTGCCGGACCGAGACCGGATGCGGCCAGTCGCTGCCCCAGACGCAGCGGTCCGGCGCGGCCTCGATCAGGCGCTGCGCGAGCGGCACCACGTCGTCCCAGGGCGGGCCGGCCTTCGAGATCTTCTCGGAGAGCGACAGCATCACCCAGAAGTTGCCGCGGCCGAGCAGCTCGCGCATGCGCACGAGGCTCGCATCGGCCTCGCCGCGCGAGGGATCGGCACGGCCCATGTGGTCGAGCAGCACCGGCACCTCGAGCGACTCGAAGGCCGCGAGCTGCGCGGCGATGCCCTCGGGCTCGGGCTGCACCTTCACGTACCAGCCGAGCTCCTTCACGCGCGCGAAGGCGCGCGCCTGCTCGGCCGCACTCAGGCTGATGCCGAGGCCGCCGCGCGTGAAGCGCGCGCCGCGCACGCCGGCGTCGTGCAGCTTCTGCAGGTAGGCGTCGTCGCGCTCGGTGAGCACGGCCGCGTTGGCGCAGGCCATGTAGCGGCGCGGCCCGCCGGCATTGAGGCCTTCGAGCGCATCGAGCACCACCGTGTGGTCGGCGCCGTAGGTCGTGGCCTGCACGATCACGCCGCGCTCGACGCCGAGCGTGGCATGCAGCCGGTGCGCGACCTCCCAGGTGGCGGTCGGCATCTCGTAGGCGGCATTGGGCCGCACCGGGTAGCGTTCGCGCGGGCCGAAGACGTGGAACTGGCTGTCGCAGGCGAGCGGCGGCGGCAGCGGCACGGGCGCGCGCGGATTCGGGTCGAAGGGAAGGTAGTCGGGCATGGGGGGTCGGAACGCAAGGAAATGGAAGGCGGCGCGCGGATCAGGCGATCCAGGCCGTGAAGCTGCACTCGATCAGCTTCCCCATGTCGAGCTCGGGCGCGATGATCGCGTGGCGCGCGGGCCGCGAGGCGGCGTCGGGGAACATCTCGAGCCAGGGCACGTTGAGCGCGGGACGCTGGCTGCGGTCCTTCATCCAGACCGTGAGCTTCACGATGTCCTGCGTGCCGCCGCCCGCGGCCTCGACGATGCGGCGCACGTTGTCGAGCATGAAGCGGCATTGCGCCTCGATGGTCTCGGCAGGCTTGCCGGTGGCGGGGTCGTTGCCCTGGATGCTGCCGCTCTCGAGCAGCGGGCCGATGCGGCAGGCCGCGGGGATCGGGTTCTTGTGGGCGAAGCCGTCGACGTACACGCTCGTGCGTGCGGCGGGCGCGGCGCGTCCCAGGGTAGGAGTGGGATGGGTCATTCGGCGGTGATGTTGGCTTGCTTGATCACGGGCATCCAGCGCGCGTCCTCCTTGGCGAGGAACTTCGCGAACTGCTCGGGCGTGCTGCCGCGCGCCTCCGCGCCCAGCGTCTGGAACTTCGCCTGCACGGTCTTGTCCTCGAGGATCCTGCGCAGCGCCGCGGAGAAGCGCTGCAGCACCTCCTTCGAGGTGCCGGCCGGCGCGAGGATGCCGGTGAAGGTCTCGGCCTCGAAGCCCTTGAAGCCCGCCTCCTGCAGCGTGGGCACGTCGGGCAGCTGCGGCACGCGCCTGGCCGAGGTCACGGCGAGCGCGCGCGTGCGGCCCTGCTGGATGAAGGGCTGCGCCACCGAGAGCTGGTCGAAGTTGAACTGCACCTGGCCGCCGAGCAGGTCGGTGGTGGCGGGCGCATTGCCCTTGTAGTGCACCGTGAGCCACTTCACGCCGCTCTCGCGCTGCAGGTATTCGCTCACGAGGTGGTTGGTGGTGCCCGCGCCCGGCGAGGCCATGGTCAGCGCGCTGCCCGGCTTGCCCGCGGTCGCCATGAACTCGGCGATGTTCTTGTACGGCGTGGCCGCGTTGACCTGCAGCACCAGCGGCGTGAACGACACCGAACTCACGGGCGCGAAGTCCTTCTTCCAGTCGTAGGCGTTGCGCTTGAAGATGGTCGGCGAGAACAGGATCGGTCCGTTCGCGCCCATGAAGAAGGTGTAGCCGTCGGGCGCGGCCTTCGCCACCTGCTCGCCCGCGATCATGCCGCCCGCGCCGGGCCGGTTGTCGACGATGAAGGGCTGCTTGAACACCGCCTGCAGCTGCTCGCTGACGATGCGCGCGGCACCGTCGACGTTGCCGCCCGGCGGATACGGCAGCACGAGCTTCACGGGCTTGTCGGGCCAGCCGTCCTGCGCGAAGGCAGGCGCGGCGGCAAGGGTCGCGCATGCGGCGACGGCGAAGGTGGCGATGGCTTGTCTCAAGAAGTTCTCCTGCGGTCTGCGCCGCGATCGGCGTTGCACCGACTCTAAGAAGCGCCGCCGCGATGCTGCAATGCAATAACTTCCGTGTGTTCCATATGATGGACGTTTTCCGCAACGGCGCGAACGCCGTGCGCCGGGCGCTCACCACAATCGGGACTCCGCCACACGAAAGGCCCCTGCCATGTTCCTCGCTGCCGGCGAGCTGTCGCCCGAAGCCACCTACCGCCTGATGAGCGGCATCGTCGTGCCGCGCCCGATCGCCTGGATCACCACGGTCTCGCTGCAGGGCGTGGTCAACCTCGCGCCGTTCTCCTGCTTCACCTTCGTCTCGAACAAGCCGCCGCT
The DNA here is from genome assembly GCA_966095775.1 of uncultured Variovorax sp. Taxonomy (GTDB): domain Bacteria; phylum Pseudomonadota; class Gammaproteobacteria; order Burkholderiales; family Burkholderiaceae_C; genus Variovorax. Next base: position 18,625 of record CBHTTS010000021.1, read on the forward strand.
GCTGGGCGTGAACATCGGCCGCAAGGCGGGCCGGCGCAAGGACACGGGCGCCAACATCCATGCGCTCGGCGAGTTCGTGGTCCACATCGGCGATGCCTCGCAGATGGTGGCGATCCACGAGAGCAGCGCCGAGCATGCGCCCGACGTCAGCGAGACCGAGCTGCTCGGGCTCGCCACCCTGCCCTGCCGCACCGTGCGCGTGCCGCGGCTGGCCGATGCGCCGGTCGCCATGGAGTGCCGGCTCGAGCGCGTGATCGCGTTCGGCGAGACGGGCGCGGAGTTCGTGGTCGGCGAGGTGACTGCCTTCCACTTCCGCGACGGGCTGGTGCACGACGGCAAGGTCGACACGCGCGCGCTCGATCCGGTGTGCCGCATCGGCGGGCCCAACTACGCGACGCTGGGCGAGATCGTCACGCTGCGCGGCATCGCGCAGACGCCCAAGGCGGTGATGGATGGCGGCGGCGCCGGATAAGGAGGCCGCCACCGCGGGCGCGCAGAGCGTGCGGCGCGCGCTCGCGGTGCTGCGCGTGCTCGCGACCGGCCAGGAGCGCGGCGTGCGCCTCACCGACGTGGTGAGCCACACCGGCCTCAACCGGCCCACCGCCCACCGCATCCTGCGCGTGCTGGTCGAGGAAGGCGCGGTCGAGCAGGACCCGGCCACGCGCCGCTACCTGATCGGCGGCGAGGTCTCGCTGCTCGGGCTCGCGCGCGCGACGCGCTTTCCGATCCGCGCGATCGCCGAGCCGCACCTGCGGCACCTGAGCGAGGTGCTCGGCGACACCGCCTTCCTCACGATCCGCAACGGCGCCGACTCGGTCTGCATCGACCGCCGGCCCGGCAGCTTTCCGGTCAAGGTGCTGTCGATCGAGGTCGGCGCGCGGCGCCCGCTCGGCGTGGGCGTGAGCGGGCTGGTGCTGCTGGCCTCGCTGCCCTACGACGAGGCGACCGAGGTGGTGGCGCGCAACCAGCGCCGGCTGCAGGCGCTGCGCATCGACCCGGCCGAGCTGCTCGAGCGCGCGGCGCGCACGCGCGCCCAGGGCTATGCCTACGCGCCCGTGGGCGTGGTGCCGGGCTCGCGCGCGGTGGCGGTGCCGGTGTGCCTGGCCGACGGCCGCACGGTGGCGGGCCTCGCGATCGCGACCATCACCGAGCGCCTGCCCGCCGCGCGCGTGCCGGAGGTGGTGGCGCACATGAAGGAGCGCGCGGCGCTGATCGGCGCGCAGGCGGCCGAGCTCGCGCGGCGCAAGGGCGGGCGCTAGGCATCCAGCGCGAGGTACACGCGGCCGCCTTCGATCTTCACCGGATAGCTGCGCAGGTCCTCGGTCAGCGGCGCGCACATCGCCTTGCCGGTGCGCACGTCGAAGCGGCCCTGGTGCAGCGGGCATTCGATCTCGTGGCCTTCGAGGAAACCGTCGCACAGCCGCGCATGGCCGTGGGTGCAGATGTTGTCGGTCGCGTGGATGCCGTCTTCGGTGCCGTAGAGCGCGATCTCGCGGCCCTGCACCTCGATGCCGATCACGTCGTCGGCGGGAACGTCGTCGGCCGCCGCCGCGTCGACCCAGGTCGTGGTGGTGCTCATGTGCGCTTGTCTTCTTTCTGCGTGGGGAGGATGGAATCAGCTGTCGGGCCTGAGGCCGGCGCGCTCGATCACGGGCTTCCAGCGCGCGCGCTCCTCGGCCATGAACTTCGCGAGCGCCTCGGGCGTGCTGCCCACCGGGTCGAAGTACGCGGTCTGCAGCCGCTTGCGCGTCTCGGGGTCCTGGAGCACGGCCGCGATCTCGCGGCTCATGCGCTGCACGATCGCGTCGGGCGTGCCCTTCGGCGCCATGTAGGCGAACCAGGGCACGGCCTGGATGTCGGGCAGGCCCGACTCGCGCAACGTGGGCAGTTCGGGCAGCAGCGCCGAGCGTTCGGCCGAGGTCACGGCCAGCGCCTTGAGGCGGCCGGCCTTGGCCTGCGGCATCACGGCCACCGGCGGCAGGCAGGCGAACTGCACGTCGCCCTGGATGATCGCCGTGACCGCCTGGCCCGAGGAGGCGTAGGGAATGTGGACCGCGAAGGAACCGGCCTTGAGCTTCACGAGCTCCACGCCCAGGTGCGAGATCGAGCCGTTGCCGGTCGAGGCGAAGTTGAACCGGCCGGGGTTCTGCTTCATCGCCCCGAGCCAGCCCTTGACCGAATCGACGTTGATCGCGTTCGACACCGCGCACACGTTCGGCGTGGTCGCCGCGAGCGACACCGGCACCAGGTCCTTGAACGGGTCGTAGGGCAGGTTCCTGTAGAGGATGGTGTTGTAGACCAGCGGCGCGTTGACCGAGAGCAGGAAGGTCTGGCCGTCGGCCGGCGCCTTGCTGGCCTGGTCGGTGCCGGTGTTGCCGCCGGCGCCCGGCTTGTTGTCGACGACGAGCGGCTGGCCCAGGCGCGCCGCAAGCTTGTCGTTGACGATGCGCGCCAGGATGTCGGGCGAGGAGCCGGCCGCGAACGGCACGACGATGCGCACGGGGCGCTGCGGCCAGTCCGCCTGCGCCTGCGCGGCGGCGGCCGCGGCGAGCGCGCAGAGCGCGAGCGCGAGACGGGCGCGCCTCACGGCGTCGGCTCCACGTCGACCATGCCCTGGTGGTCGCGCTGCTCGCGCGCGATGAAGCCCGCGATCAGCGCGCGGTAGGCCGCCTCGACCACCTCGGGATAGGCGCCCTCCTTCTCGGCCAGCGCCCTCACCTTGTCGATCACTTCCTGCTGCCGCTGCGGCGCCGAGACCTGGAAGGCGTCGCGCTTGAAGCGCGCGGCGTCCTTGACGTAGCGGCCGCGCTCGGCCAGGAGCGCGACGATGCGGCGGTCGATCGCGTCGATGTGCTCGCGCACCTCGGCGAGGTTGCCGCACAGCGGCACATAGGCCGGGTCGGTGAAGCGGCGCAGCGGCGCGCCGCGGGTCTCCGGTTCTCGTTTTTCTTCGGGCATGGTTCAGATCGGATAGATGATGGAGTTCGGGATCATTTCGCTGTCGAACACGCACAGCCGCGAGGCGAACTTCAGGCCCTCGGGCGTGCGCACCACGCTGTCGATGTAGCGCCCGACGTTGAACACCGTCGAGGGCCCGTCGAGCTTGGTGCGGAACACCGCATAGTTGGCCTCGCTGTGGATCGTGCCGTCGGCGTCGACGCGGTGCACCAGCGGCAGCCCCACCACGTGGCGCTGGTAGTACGGATCGTGGAACAGCGTCTCCTGGATGCCGTAGACCCGGTCCTCGAGCATGCCGCGGCTTTCGAACGACAGGGTCGCGAGCGGCAGGCCGCGCTCGTGGTTCTCGCGCGGCTGCAGCCGGTAGCGGCACTGCTCGACGAAGAAGCCCGGCCAGAGCGACCACTGGCCCGAGTCGACCGCCTGGGTGTAGGCGGTGTAGAGCGCGGCGAGTTCGAGATAGCTCTCGGCGTCGAGCTTGTTCTTCATGCCGCCTCCATCACTTCGCGCCAGTAGCGGTACATGCCGCGGATCAGCGTCTCGGTCACCATGTGGTCGGTGTTTTCGACCTCGCGCCCGCCGAGCTCGGCGAGCGTGCGGTGGGCGGGCTTCTGCTCGAAGCCTTCCTGCGAGAACTCGATCACCTCGCCGTCGTCGGCCGAGACGAAGCCGGCCGGCCCGAACAGGTTGGCCTGGCGCAGGCGTCGCTCGGTCATCTCCTCGGTGTCGTCCTCGAAGCCGAAGTGCGTCCAGACGAAATCGAAGGCGTCGTGGCCCGCCGGCTGGATGTGGCGCGTCGAGACGCTGTTGACCTGCTGCTGCAGGATCAGGCTCGGGAACAGCGTCATCATCACCGCGGTCGGCCCGCCCCACCAGGGCTCGGGCACGATGTCGAGGAAGCGCGGGTCCTTGAGCTGCATGCTCTCCTTGAAGCTGGACACCTGCGTGACCTGCGCCGCCTTGCCCGCGCTGCCGCGCGTGGAGATCATCGCGGCGTGGCGGCCGCGCGCATCCATCCTGAGCTCCGACTTGTTGTCGGCGCGCCAGAGCCCGAAGGTCACGAACCAGGTGTGCAGCAGGCCCGGGTGGTACGGGTCCTTGATGTTCTCCTGCATCAGCTTCCAGTTGCCGGGGATGCGCTGGCGGCTGTAGCCCAGGATCGTGAGCTTGCGGCCGTCGAACAGGCGGTCGAAGTAGCGCAGGATGTCCGGGCCGAGGAAGTCCTCGAACGACTCGACGTCGTGGTCGAAGGAGGCGAACACCACGCCGCCGCGCGTCGCGACCTTGAGCTTGGTCAGCCCGTGCTCCTCGGTCCTGAAGTCGCCCGGCATGCCGCCGTTGACCTTGCCGTCCTGCTTCACGCCGCGGCGGAACGGCACGCCCTGCAGGTCGCCGCGGAGCGTGTAGTTCCACTGGTGGTACGGACAGACGAACTCCTTGCGGTTGCCGTGGCGCTCGCGGCAGAACTGCATGCCGCGGTGGGCGCAGACGTTCTCGAACACATGGATCGCGCCCGCCTCGTCGCGCGCCATCACGACCGAGCGCTCGCCGATCGCGGTGCGCTTGAAGTCGCCGGGGTTCGGGATCTCGGCCTCGAGGCCGACGTAGCACCAGTGCTTCTCGTAGAAGAAGCGCTGCAGCTCCTTCCTGTGCAGCGCCTCGTCGGTGTAGGCCATGAAGGGAATGCGGCTGGTCTTGTCGCTCTCCCACCTGAGCTCGACGGGGAACACGTTCGGCGTGGTCATCGCGGGGTCTCCTTTCTTCGTTCTTCGGTTCAGCCCTGGAGGTAGAAGGCATCGGCATGGATCTGCTCGGGCGCGAGGCCGCGCGCGCGCACGAGCTGCGTCACGGCCTCGACCATCGGCGGCGAGCCGCAGAGGTAGGCGCGCCAGCCCTCGAGGCTGCCGGGCCCGTCGGCGCGGATCGCGTCGGTGATGAGGCCGGCGCGCCATCCCTCGCGCGCCGGGCCGGCGACCACGACCACGTGCACTTTCAGGCCCGGATGCCGCGCCTGCAGTTCGCGCAGTTCGTCGAGGCCGTAGACGTCGGCCTCGGAGCGCACGCCGAGGTAGAGATGGATCGGCTGCATCAGGTCCGCCGCGATCGCGCCGCGCACGATCGAGAGGATCGGCGCCAGGCCCGTGCCGCCGGCCGCGCAGAGCATCGGCCCGCGGTGGCGCGTGCGCAGGTAGGCGGTGCCCAGCGGCCCGCTCACGCGCACCGCATCGCCCACGCGCAGTTGCTCGAAGATGTGCGCCGTGACGCAGCCGCCCGGCACGCGGCGCACGTGGAACTCGAGCTCCGCGTCGCGCGCGAGCCCCGCCATCGAGTACGGCCTGGCGAGCCCGGGCCCGAACTGCAGCTGCGCGTACTGGCCCGGCGAGAATTCGAGCGGCTTGTTGGGCCTGAGCCGCAGCCGGCGGATGTCGTGCGTGAGCGCATCGATGGCCGTGACCGTGGCCTTGAGGATGCGCGCCGGATGCACCACCACCTCGTCGGGCTCGGGGATTTCGATCGCGCAGCTTTCGGTCAGCGTGCTCTGGCAGGCCAGCACGTAGCGCTCGGCCGGGCCGTCGGGACGGATCGCGTCGTGGCCGCCGTCGAGCACCTGGCCCGCCACCACCTTGCAGCGGCAGGTGCCGCAGCGGCCCGACATGCAGCTGTACGACACCGGGACGTGATGCTCGCGCAGCACCTCGAGCAGGTTCGCGCCGGGGCGGACCTCGAGGGTGCGGTCAAGCGGGCGGATGTGCAGGTCCATCGGTGGGTTCTCGTTTGCGCCGTCCTCCGCATCGCGCGGAGCGGCCTGTCTCTCTGCGCCCGATGATGCGCGGCCATTGCCGATTGACCAATAGAATCCGGTGAATCGGCTACATCACCACCGTGAATAAAGGTCCGGCATGCAACTCAAGGACATCGACCTCAACCTGCTGCTGGTGTTCGACCGCATGCTGGCCGAGAAGCGGGTCTCGGCCGTGGCCGAATCGCTCGGCCTCTCGCAGCCCGCGATCAGCAATGCGCTCGCCCGGCTGCGCCGCGCGTTCGGCGACGAGCTGTTCCTTCGCACCGCGCGCGGCATGGAGCCCACGCCCTTCGCGCTGCAGCTCGCCGAGCCCGTGGCCTATGCGATGGGCGCGCTGCACACCGCGCTCAACCAGCAGGTGGTGTTCGACCCCGCGACGAGCACGCGCAGCTTCACGCTCGCGATGACCGACATCGGCGAGATCTACTTCACGCCCAGGCTCATGGACGCGCTCTCGCGCGCCGCGCCCGGCGTGACGATCAGCACGGTGCGCAACAACAGCCAGAGCGCGGCGAACCTGCGCGACGAGCTCGAATCGGGCCATGTCGACATCGCCATCGGCCTGCTGCCGCAGCTCAAGGCCGGCGTGTTCCAGCGCCGGCTCTTCCTGCAGCGCTACGTCTGCCTGTTCTCGGCCGCGCATCCGCTGGCGAAGAAGCGCAGCGTGTCGCTGCGGGACTTCGGCGCCGCCGACCATGTGCTGGTGCAGGCCGCGGGCACGGGCCACGGCAAGGCCGACGAGGTGATGGCCGCGCAGGGCATCCAGCGGCGCATCCGGCTCAGGGTGCCGCACTTCGTCGCGATCGGCCACATCCTGCGCACGAGCGGGATGATCGCGACCGTGCCCGAGCGGCTCGCCGAGAGCATCGCCGAGCCCTTCGGCCTGGTGTGGCGGCCCCACCCGGTGAAGCTGCCGCAGATCGCGATCAACCTGTTCTGGCACGCGAAGCTGCACCGCGACCCGGGCAACCAGTGGCTGCGCGGACTGCTGTTCGACCAGTTCGCGGATGGGCGTTGAGGCGGCTCAGCCCGGCCACCGGCCCCGCAGCTCGTAGATGTGCTCGCCGACGTGGCTTTCGAGCAGCACGAAGGCATCGGCATGCCAGCGCACCGCGGGCGCGACCGGCTGCGGCGCGACCTTGCGCGCCGTGTAGGCGAGCGTCATGTGCGGCGTGAAGCCGCGCTCGGGCTTGAAGCCGACGTCGGCGAGCGCTTCGCCGAGCCGCTGGCGGAACGCCACGAGCGCGGCGGTGCCGCCCGGCTCGCCGCCGGCGAGCACGAAGGCCCGGCTCTTGTCGAAGCGCATCGCCTCGTCGAACGCGATCTCGAACGCGGGCGGCGGCACCGCGGCCGCGGCATCGAGCGCGGCCTGCAGCACCTTGCGCGGCACGGCCGCGTAGTCGCCCAGGTGGTGCAGCGTGACGTGCAGGCGGTCGGGGTCGGTCAGCTTGGCGTTGAGCGCATGCGCACCGTCGAGCTGCGCGGCCAGCGCGGCGACGGCTTCGGCCACCTCGGGCGGCGGCAGGATCGCGAAGAAGAGCGAGCGAGGCAGGCGCTCCCGGGGCTTGGCGGTGCCTCGCCGGCGGCGCAGGGGCGGCGGCGGCGGATCGATGCCGGGAAGGAGAAGCTGTTCGGGCATGGGACGTGTCGGGCGCCGGATGCGAGGCGTCGCGCGCATCCGGCCAAACGCTCGATCTTGGCACAATGCGGCGCCTCATCCTCGCCTGATTCGCATGACCACGCCCTTGATCGACGGCCCCGACGGCCATCCCCGCTGCCGCTGGTGCGCCTCCGCGCCGGAGTTCCTCGGCTACCACGACACCGAATGGGGCTTTCCGGTCGCCGACGACCGTCGCCTGTTCGAGAAGATCAGCCTCGAAGGCTTCCAGTCGGGCCTGAGCTGGCGCACCATCCTCGCGAAGCGCGAGAATTTCCGCGCCGCCTTCCACGGCTTCGACTTCGACAGGATCGCGCGCTTCAAGGAGAAGGACGTCGAGCGCCTGCTGCAGGACCCCGGCATCGTGCGCCACCGCGGCAAGATCGAGGCCGTGATCCACAACGCCGCGCGGGCGCAGGAGATGGTGGCGCGCGAAGGCTCGCTCGCGGCCTTCTTCTGGCGCCACGAACCCGCGGCCGAGACGCTCGGCACGCCGCAGACGGCGTCGACCTCCGAGGCCTCGGTCGCGCTCTCGAAGACGCTCAAGAAGCTGGGCTGGAAGTTCGTCGGCCCGACGACCGTCTACGCCTTCATGCAGGCGATGGGCCTGATCAACGACCATGCCGAGGGCTGCGTGATCCGCGCCCGGGTCGACCGCGCGCGCGGCACTTTCAGGCGGCCGCGGAACTCGGGCTGAGCCGCGCGGCTCTCACCGCCATGCGCGTCGCCAGAGAGCCAGCCCTCCGCCCGTCCGGTTCCGGGACGCCCGGCCTCGCCCGGCGCACCGTCGTGGCCGCGGCCGTGGTCGCCGCCCCGGCGCTCTGGCTCGGCGCCCGCGCCCAGGCGCCCTCCCCGCGCATCGCCACGCCGTCGCAGACCGAAGGCCCGTTCTATCCCGTGCGCCTGCCGCAGGACGCCGACCACGACCTGCTGCAAAACGGCAGCCTGCGCTACGGCCAGGGCCAGCCGGCCTGGGTCGAGGGCACCGTGACCGATCTCGCCGGCCGGCCGCTGCGCGGCGCGCAGGTCGAGATCTGGCAGTGCGACCACGACGGCCACTACCACCATCCCGGTGACGGCGGGCGCGCCGATGCGGCCTTCCAGGGCTTCGGCCGCGTCGCGGTCGGCGACGACGGCCGCTACCGCTTCCGCACCATCCGACCGGTGCCCTACACGGGGCGCACGCCGCACATCCACGTCAAGGTGAAGCTCGGCACGCGCGAGCTGCTGACCACCCAGCTCTACGTGGCGGGCGATCCGGGCAACGCGCGCGACTACCTCTGGCGCAACCTCGCGCCCGCGGCGCGCGAGGCGCTCACCGTTCCCTTCGAACGCGCGGCCGACGGCGACGGGCTGCGGGCGCGCTTCCCGATCGTGGTCGAGGCCTGAGCGCCGCTCAGCCCGCCGTGACCGAGATGCCGTTCGTGTCGACGGTGACGTTGAAGGTCTGCGTGTCGCCGCTGACCTGCACCGTGGTCTCGATCGACTTGGGCTCGGTGGTCTTGTAGACGGTCAGGGTCTTCGAGCCGGTCGCCACGGTCTGGGCCTCGCCGAACTTGGCCGTGCCGTTCAGGCCCCACCGCACATTGCCGATGGTCACGGCGGTCGTGTTCTCCTTGTCGGTGCCGCCTGCGATCTTGACGGTTACGCTGGTCATGTCGTGCTCCTCTGGATGGAAGTGATGTATCGCCCCGGGTCGGCCCTGCCGGGCCGTTCGGGGCGAGGTCACTCTAGGAGCCGGTCGCGTGCGAAGCCATTACGCGCGATTACAGCCGGGGCGCCGTGAACCGGAGCACGGCGGCGAGGAAGCGCGCGCGCTCGGCGCCCGGCTGCAAGTGGACGTAGTGCGAGGCGCCGGGCAGCTCGACCGCGGCCACCGAGGCCGCGCTCGTGAGGTGCGCGCGCAGCGTCGCGACGTCGGCGGGCCGCGACCAGAAGTCGCGCTCCGAACGCAGGATCAGCACATGGGCGCGGATGAACGAGGCGTCGAAGAGCTGGCGCCCGTTGACCAGCTTGAGCGTGTCGGCCGTCGGGCCCGAAGGGAAGCGGAAGCCCGGCGGCTGGCGCGCGCCGGCGGTCGCGTCGCCTTCCATCGACAGCTCGACATAGCGCGCGAGGAAGGCGGCATCGACGCCCTCGCTGCGCCAGCGGCCCACGAGGTTGTCGGCCGTGGCGAGGCGGTAGGCGCCGTGCCGCGCGCGGTCGAGCTCGGCCGGACGCTGCGGATCGCCGAACTCCGCCTGCAGCGCCCATCCGCCGGCCGGTCCGCCATAGGCCGCGTTGTAGTAGACGAGATGCGACAGCGTCTCGGGAAAAAGCGATGCATAGTGGCCGAGCCACTGCGAGCCGGTGGCCCAGCCGATGGCCGCGAGCCGCGCCTCGCCCGGATGGCGGCGCCGGATCTCGTCGACCACGGCCGCGATGTCGCGCACCGCTTCGTTCGAGCGCACGGCCACGGGGCCGCCGAACGCCTCGGGCGCATCGCGCATCTCGCGCGGGAATTCCGAGCGGCCGAAGCCGCGCACGTCCATCAGGTAGACGCGATGCCCGGCCCTGGCGATCTCCTCGGCCGCCGAGCTGCCGGGCGCATCGACGTCCCAGCTCGCGAGCACGCCCGAACGGCCGCCGTGCACCATGAGCATCGGTCCGCGATCGGCCGTCGCGGCCGTGTCGCGCAGCTCGCGCACGAAGAGCGCGAGCCCGTCCTCGCCGCGCACGCGGAAGTCGCTGCGGACGATCTCAGCCGCCGAAGGCAGCGTCAGAAAAAGGCCGAGGCAGGCGGCCACCCATTTCATCTGCAGGTTCATTCGCTTCCGTGCTCCTGTTGCGATGAAGACGAGCGTAGGCCCGTTTCGTGATGCAATCAATGTCATGGATCGGCATCGATCGATACAACGGGATGCATCGATGGAATTCACTCAACTGCGTCACTTCCTCGCCGTGGCCGAGGCCCTGCACTACGGCCGGGCCGCCGAACGGCTCGGCATCGCACAGCCGCACCTGAGCCGCGCGATCGCACGGCTCGAGGCCGAACTCGGCGTGCGCCTGCTCGCACGCACCAGCCGCCGGGTGCAGCTCACCGCCGCGGGCGAGGCCTTCCGGAACGAGGCCCTCGAGCTGCTGCGGGGCCGCGAGCGCGCCGCCGCGCTGGCCCGCGCCGCCGCGGCAGAGGACAGCCGATCGCTGCGCATCGGCTTCGTCTCGGCCGCGCTCTACCACCTGCTGCCGGCGCTGCTGCGCGAACTGCGCGCGGCCCACCCGGGCCTGCAGGCGCAGCTGGCCGAGCTCTCGACCGAGGAGCAGCTCGACCGGCTCGCGCGCGGCGAACTCGATCTCGGCCTCGGCCATCCGCCGGTCGCGGACCGCGGCCGCATCGAAAGCGAGCTGCTGCTCGAGGACCGCTTCGACGCGGTGCTGCCCGCGGACCATGCCCTGGCCCGCAAGCGCAGCGTCTCCTTCGCGCAGCTCGCGGCGCATCCCTTCGTGCTGTTTCCCGAGGCGCAGGGGCCGGCGCTCCATGCCGCGATCCGCGACCAATGCCGCATCGCGGGCCATCCCCTCGTGGTCGCGCAGACCGCGAGCCGGCTGCACAGCCAATGCTCGCTGGTCGCGGCGGGCCTGGGCGTGGGCCTCGCGCCCGTGCAGTCGCGCGGGCTGCGGGTGGAAGGCACGGTGCGCGTGCCGATCAGGCCGCAGCCCGAGGCGCTGCGGCTGCCGCTCGCGGCGTTCCGCGACGGACGCCGGCACGCCGGCCTGCTGGACGACGCCCTTCAGCGCCTGCGGCGGCTTGCGCGGCGGCGGGTTTGAGGGCGGGTCACTCCCACTCGATCGTCGCCGGCGGCTTGCTCGACACGTCGTAGGTCACGCGGTTGATCCCGCGCACCTCGTTGATGATCCGGCCCGACACCTTCTTGAGCAGCGCATACGGCAGCTCGGCCCAGTCGGCGGTCATGAAGTCGCTGGTCTGCACCGCGCGCAGCGCGACCACGTAGTCGTAGGTGCGGCCGTCGCCCATCACGCCCACGCTCTTGACCGGCAGGAACACGGTGAAGGCCTGGCTCGTGAGGTCGTACCAGGTCTTGCCGGTGGCGGGGTCGGTGAAGTTGCGCAGCTCCTCGATGAAGATCGCGTCGGCGCGGCGCAGCAGGTCGGCGTACTCCTTCTTGACCTCGCCGAGGATGCGCACGCCCAGGCCCGGGCCGGGGAACGGGTGGCGGTACACCATCTCGGGCGGCAGGCCGAGCGCCACGCCGAGCTCGCGCACCTCGTCCTTGAACAGGTCGCGCAGCGGCTCGAGCAGCTTGAGGCCGAGCTGCTCGGGCAGGCCGCCGACGTTGTGGTGGCTCTTGATCGTGACGGCCTTCTTGCTCTTCGCGCCGCCGCTCTCGATCACGTCGGGGTAGATGGTGCCCTGGGCCAGGAAGGTGGCGCCCTTGTGGCCCTGGCCGCCCGCCTTGAGCTTCGCCGCCTCGGCCTTGAAGACCTCGACGAACTCGCGGCCGATGATCTTGCGCTTCTGCTCGGGATCGCTCACGCCCTGGAGGTGGCCGAGGAACTGGTCGCTCGCGTCGACGTGGATCACGCGCGCATGCAGCTTGCCCGCGAACATCTCCATCACCATCTTGCCCTCGTCGAGGCGCAGCAGGCCGTGGTCGACGAACACGCAGGTCAGCTGGTCGCCGATGGCGCGGTGGATCAGCGCCGCGGCCACGCTCGAATCGACGCCGCCCGAAAGGCCGAGGATCACCTCCTCGTCGCCCACCTGCGCGCGGATCTTCTCGACCGCCTCGGCGATGTGGTCGCGCATGATCCAGTCGGGCTTCGCGCCGCAGATGCCGAGCACGAAGCGCTCGAGGATCGCCTTGCCCTGCACGGTGTGCGTGACCTCGGGATGGAACTGCAGCGCGTAGTAGCGGCGCGCCTCGTCGGCCATGCCCGCGATCGGGCAGCTCTCGGTGCTGGCCATGAGCTTGAAGCCGGGCGGCAGTTCGGTGACCTTGTCGCCATGGCTCATCCAGACGTTGAGCATGCCGTGGCCCTCGGGCGTGGTGAAGTCGGCGATGTCCTTGAGCAGCGCGGTGTGGCCGTGGGCGCGCACGGCCGCGAAGCCGAACTCGCGCTTGTGGCCGCCCTCGACCTTGCCGCCGAGCTGGTGCGCCATGGTCTGCATGCCGTAGCAGATGCCGAGCACCGGCACGCCGAGGTCGAACACGGCCTGCGGCGCCTTGTCGGTGCTTTCCTCGTAGACGCTGGCATGGCTGCCCGAGAGGATCACGCCCTTGAGGTGGCCGTCGGCCGCGTACGCTCGCACCCATTCGTCGGTCACGTCGCAGGGATGCACTTCGCTGAGCACGTGCGCCTCGCGCACGCGGCGCGCGATGAGCTGGGTGACCTGCGAGCCGAAGTCGAGGATGAGGATCTTGTCGTGTTGCATGGTGGCGTCAAAAGTGAAGGCAGACGATCCCGCATGATTTGGCTGCGGCGACCAGTTTGTTGTCGAGCGAGGCGAGCTGTCCGTTGAGGCGCAGCACGAGCTCGAGATAGGTGGCGTCGTAGAAGGTCAGGTCGTGCGCCAGCGCCAGCCGGCCCACCTGCGCCAGCCGGTGCGCCGACAAGGGCACGTCGACCTGGACCTGCACCTTGGCGAGCAGCGCCAGGCCCTGCTCCATCTGATGGCTGTCGATGCGCTCCCGGCGCACGCCCATGACCAGCATGTTGCCCATTTCCCACGACCACAGGGATGGGACATGGAAGAGACCATCGGGCTCGACGGCCTGCTGGTACAGAGCCTGCGCCGCATCGCTGGCTTCGTCGGGGAACACCCAGGCGCCGGCCGCGGAGGCGTCGATGACGATGGGCTTCATTTGCGGCCCGCGTCGCGCAGGCTCTTCCAGTCGGAGTAGCCGGGGACGGCAGGTTTCACGCGCGACTGGAATTCCCGCAACTGCGCGAGCGCCTCCTGCCGGCGGCGCTCGCGCTCGCTCTCGGCAGGCTGCTCGTCGGTCTCGTGCACGATGCGTGCGATCTTCTTTCCGTGGCGCGTGATCACCACCTCCTCGCCGGCTTCGACGGCCTGCAGCAAGGCCGAAAAGCGATCCTTGGCTTGATGCACCGACACGGTCTGCATGATTTCTGGCCCAAAAAAGAAGTTGGGCCAGATTATAGCAATCTGGCCCGTTTCCGAATTCTGGCCAGAATCACTCGGCGCGGTAGTTCGGCGCTTCCTTGGTGATCTGCACGTCGTGCACGTGGCTCT